>NZ_JBHFNQ010000245.1:0-4316 GCF_041929345.1 Floridaenema aerugineum BLCC-F46 | reverse complement strand
TCAGGGTATGAGCTAATCGGGTTTTGCTTGGCTTTAATTCCAAACCCATGCCTTTTAACCATTCGGAGATTATCTCTTTACATCTTTGGACAATGGTTATGTCTTCGTGGAGGATAACGAAGTCATCGGCGTAACGAATCAAGCTAACAGATTTTCTTTTATCCCTCTTGCTTAATTGAGTGCCGTCGGGACGTTTCATATCGTAATTATCTGCCGCTTCCATGATTGCGTTTTCCATTCCGTGAAGGGCGATGTTAGCCAATAAGGGGGATATTACTCCGCCTTGTGGTGTACCCTCAGATGTGGGGAACAACTGTTTTCCTTCCATAACACCAGCTTTTAGCCATGCTCGGATTTGCTTCCGTAGGATTGGGAAGGTATTGATTTTTCGTATTAGTTGTTCGTGGTCGATTCTATCGAAGCATTTGGCTATATCTGCGTCTAGTACGAATTTAGCTTTATGCTTTATCGCTAGAAATATTGCATCGATAGCATCTTGGCATGAGCGTCCAGGTCGGAACCCGTATGAGTTAGGTTCAAATCGCGCTTCCCATTCTGGTTCTAATGCCTTTTTGACAAGCGCCTGCAATGCTCGGTCTTTCATGGTAGGTATTCCCAAAGGTCTTTTTTCCTCCGTTCCCGGTTTTGGTATCCATACTCTCCGAGTTGGTTTGACCTTTGAACCCAGTTTTAATTGTTTTGCCAGTTCAAAACGTTGCTTTGGGGTCAGGCTTTTAATCCCGTCCACTCCCGCCGTTTTCTTTCCCTGGTTATCCTGGGTTACTCTACGCACCGCTAGCAGTTTTGCGGCCTGGGACTTCATCAACAGCTTTTGGAGTCCGCGAGTTGTTCTAACATCACCACGACGAGACGCTTGGTAGATGCGCTTTTGCAACTTAAACACTTGACGCTCTAATTTCTTCCATTGAATGCCCCTCCAAGTCACTGTCGGGTTTTCGCAGGCTTGATTAGGTATATCTGATGTCCATACTATCCTCAGCCAATCTTTATCTGATTGTTGGGCTTTAGTCTTTTTCATTGCTACTTGTACCCCTACCTTCTATTTCACCGTGAGTCTGTCAGCCTATCCCTACTGTTAGATAGGGCATTCGCTTATGACTCAATCTCTCCCATTTGTTACCTAGTTTCCTAGAGGTTTCGTCTTAGCTGACTACTCATTCAATCGACCTTGGATGAGAGTAATCAAATGGGTTACTTCGTTCCTCATAACCTTTGGTTTGTCCTGTTAGGATGATGCTCTCCACCGAGTTTTAGGGTGACACTTAGTAGACCGGAAAAAATACTTCTACTACCCTGTTCTTTACCCTTTTGGGACTCCCAGTGTATCAGCCTGATTTCACTGGTTCGCAGTAACGGTGGTTCTGACACATCTTCACTTTCGTTATCCATAAGGACTTGCTCACGGGGAACTGATTTATAGGCTCTCAGTACCTTTCCGCTTTCACCCCCGCTTCCAGGATTGATGGCTAGTCGCTACCTGGGGGGACGCAATACAGATATCGCGTTCTGTGTGCTTTCACCGATGTGTCTTCGGGATGAGACTTAGGCTTTCTAGGATACTTGCCTTCACTCACAAGGTTATGAAGTTGTCAGTACCAAGGATTTAAGTGCTTCTCAACCTATTGGTTACTTGATACTGCTAGTCGTCCCCCGATTTCTCGGTTTTGACTAAACGAATCGCACTTAATTGCTGCGTTTTCATCCCTGTCTAGCACAGATCCACACTTACAAATATGAGTGCGAACCGATAGAGACTTTTTCACTGTTACACCACAATTAGAACAGTTTTGACTGGTGTAATGTGGCCTAACTGCAATAGCAACCTTGCCAAACTTGAGAGCAAAATATTGAATCCATTCTCGAAATAGTGACCATGCTGCGTCATTAATTGACTTGGCTAAATGACGGTTTTTGACCATGTTTTTCACTTTCAAGTCCTCAAACGCCACAATGTCGTTAGACATTACTACGCACCTTGCTAACTTGACAGCAAAGTCTTTACGCTGACGCGAGACTTTTAAGTGTTGTCTACCCAATCGGTTAATTGCTTTCTTTCTATTCTTTGAACCTTTAACCTTTTTTGATACTCGACGCTGCAATCTTTTCAGTTTTTTCTCTGACTTTCTCAAGTATCTTGGGTTATCAACTTTGTTACCTTCACTATCGGTATAGAAATGATTTAATCCAACATCCAAACCGATATTCTTGCCTGTTGGTTCTACTGCCTGTTTGACATTTACGCTGATGCAGAATTGGCAATAATAGCCATCTGCACGTTTTACCAACCTAACCCTTTGTATTTGGTCTACTTGGTAGAAGTGTAGGTCATAAGTTCCAATCAGTTTGAAACTTCCCATTCCCTTTTTGTCAGTAAAGGTGATGGTTTTTCGATTTTCTGAAAGCTGCCAACCTGATTTTTTGTACTCAACTGAACGTTGATTTTTCTTGAATTTAGGAAAACCTTTTTTTCCCTTGGTTTTCTTCTTACAGTTGTCGAAGAATCTGGCAATCCCTGACCAACAACGTTCTGCTGATGCTTGTCTAGCCGTCGAGTTGAGTTCTGAAGCAAAGGAAAATTCTTTAGCCAATCTAGCGGTGTATTTGTTTAAATCGTACCCGTTCACATCTTTGTTATTGAGCCAATATCTCAAACATTTATTACGAATGAATTGAGATGTGCGGATAGCATCATCTATCGCTTTGTACTGGTTAAGTTTTCCCTTTAACTTAAATTCGTAGACAATCATGGTTGATCGACCTATCACCATTTTTCTAGTAGCATAGTTACTACAAAATGTCGATATTTAGGGGACTGGGAACTGGGTTTAGGGGTTAGGGAAGACTCCCCTGCTCCCCTGCCCCCCTGCCCAAACTAGGAACTAATCCCCTCTACCTGCATCAGGCGTTGTTTTAAACGATCGGGATCGCCGCGATCGACAAGTTGACCTTTTTCCAGTAAAAAAGCACCATCGCAGTAATTTAACTCATCTAAACGGTGAGTTACCCAAAGCGCCGTAATGCCTTGAGATTTAACTAAACGTTGCACTTGTTTCACTAGGTCTAACTGACTGTCAGGATCTAAAAGAGCGGTAGGTTCATCTAATAGTAAGACTTCGCAACGACGAGCGATCGCACCTGCGATCGCCACCCGTTGTTTTTGCCCCCCACTCAAAGCATAAATTGGTCTTCTTTGTAAAGCCCATAAATTTACCGCCGCCAAAGCTTCTTCTACTCGCTGGCGCACTTGCCTTTGGGGAAGATTTTCTGCCACCAGTCCAAAAGCCACATCTGCGCCAACAGTAGGCATAACTAACTGATGATCTGGATTTTGGAAAACGAAGCCTACAGGCTGGGAAATTTGAATTTCACCCGCTAGAGGAGTTAATAACCCAGCCAGTAATCTCAGCAAAGTTGACTTACCACTGCCATTAGTACCCAAAAGCATCCAAAATTGTCCTTTAGGTACATCCAAAGAGCAGGATTTGAACACAGATTCACCTTTAGGCCAGCTAAAGCAGAGATCTCGCACTGTAATGGCAGATTCAGTCATTTAATCACCATTTCCAACTAAATTCTTATTCTCCAGCCATCATTAAGAAGCCTGGAGGTCTGCCAGCAGCGGCAGCACTTGACTTCTGAGATAATTGCACGGCTAGGATTGCACTGGTGAGAATCGCTATTTTCTTTTCTGTTTGCTTCTCGCAGGTTAGTTCCAGAATTGCTGGATTACCAGAACGCATAGCTTCCAGAATTTCATTGTAAAGAGCGATCGCGTCCGATTCCTCTTTCCGTTGCACCGAATAAGGGAAGGGAGTGTTCTTTAAAGTCAGGTCAATAGTGAACATCAGGTGTTTCGAGATTTTAGTTAATTGCGCTACACACTATCTAGTTTATGAGAATTCAGTAGAGGGGATGAAAATTTCAAAACTTGCCCCTATAATGAGAAGACAGTAAAGAAACGTAAAGTCTTATTACGTTATTCACAATTCTGTGTCTTAGCCAAACTGGAAACAGTGCAGCAAGGCTAAAATCCAAAACCTGTACTCATAAACTATTCGGAGATTTGGGCAATGACTATTGCAGTAGGACGTGCCCCAGCAGAAAGAGGATGGTTTGATGTCCTCGATGACTGGCTCAAGCGCGATCGGTTCGTCTTCATCGGCTGGTCTGGAATACTGCTATTCCCCTGTGCATACTTAGCATTAGGCGGATGGCTCACCGGAACCACCTTCGTTACCTCCTGGTACACACACGGCCTAGCCTCATCCTACTTGGAAGGCTGCAACTTCTTAACC
>NZ_JBHFNQ010000244.1:0-20238 GCF_041929345.1 Floridaenema aerugineum BLCC-F46 | reverse complement strand
AAGGTCTTTTTTGAAGTACGTTGTTGGGGGGGGGGCGGGCAGACGGGGGGGCGCGCCCCACAAAAAAAAAAAAAAAAAAAAAAAAAAAAAAAAAAAAAAAAAAAAAAAAAAAAATTATAAAAAAAAAAAAAAAAAAATTTTTAAAGTAATCACACTAACTTTTGTTTTTTTTTTTGTTTGTGTGTCCGTTGTGTCTTTTAAGCCGGGTGAACTCCCCCCAACAACGTACTTGAACTCTTAAGCCTCAATTACCACTCGTAAATTCCCGCGTTTTTTCGCCACTCTACAAGAAGTTGTATTTCCCGATCGCTGAAATTCCAAATCCAATAAAGTTGAACCAACTTTTAGATTTTGCAGGTACAAAGAACCAAAACCAAAACTGGCAACGGTGGACAACCAACACTGAAGCATATTAGCTCAGTAACATCCGCATAAATTAGTAATTGAGTGAAGAATTAATCACAAAAATGCTAAAAAATAAATCCCAAGAAATAACTCAACTAAACAGTATTATATAATTTTTTTCTGCTTAAATTTACACTCTTCTACTCTTAATAAAAATTAAATTGTTTTTTCGCATCTATCTTTAGATATATTTTTTATTAATTTTTTGTGTTTTTTACTATACAAAGAGAAATATAAATTTTTGTATCGAAAATCAGGAAAGTTACTATCAGAGGAATTAAAATGTGACGCAATGTAAGGAGTTAAATAAACTTACTCAATCTCACAGCTGATACTTGCCATTCTCAAAATTGTGTTAGTTTCCCATAATCAATTCTTTGTTAAATTACTGGTTTCTAATTTGGGAGTTTTGCGATGGATCGTACTTTTTGGCAGAAAAGGCGAGTATTGCTGACAGGGCATACAGGCTTTAAAGGTAGTTGGCTATCACTCTGGCTTCAATCTATTGGTGTGGAATTACTTGGGTACGCTTTGCCACCACCTACAAATCCCAGTTTGTTTGAAGTTGCCCGTGTAGCAGAAGGAATGACATCTGTAATCGGGGATGTCACGGATTACGAGCATTTACGGAAAGTGATTGCCGACTTTCAACCAGAAATTATCATTCACATGGCAGCACAAACCGTAGTGCATACCTCCTATATAGATCCTGTGACTAATTACAACACCAATGTTATGGGAACTGTTTATCTTTTGGAGGCGATTCGCCATTTAGGTGGTGTAAAAGCTGTGGTTAATGTCACTTCAGACAAGTGTTACGAAAACCGAGAATGGGTTTGGGGTTATCGGGAAAACGATCCTTTAGGAGGATATGACCCCTACAGTAGTAGTAAAGCTTGTGCAGAAATAGTCACAGCTGCGTATCGCGACTCATTCTTTAATATCAACAATTATTCAGAGCATGGTGTGGCGATCGCAACTGCCCGTGCTGGCAATGTGATTGGTGCAGGAGATTGGACAGCTAACGGACTGATTGCAGACCTGATTCGCTCATTTTTGGAACACAAATCAATTCAAATCCGTAATCCTTATGCAACTCGCCCCTGGCAATATGTATTAGATGCACTCAATGGCTATTTAACATTGGCAGAGCGTTTATACAACAAAGGGCCTGCATTTGCGGAAGCTTGGAATTTTGGGCCTAATGAATCGGACATGAAACCAGTTGATTGGATCGTGGAAAAAATGCTCAGTTTGTGGGGAGAAGGAGTTACCTGGGAAAAAGATCAAACTTGTCAATTTCACGAAAGTAATTCCTTAAGCTTAAGCTGCTCAAAAGCTCACCTCAAATTGGCATGGACACCAAAAATGTCTTTGGAAGCAGCTTTGAGTCAAATTATCAATTGGACTAAAGGCTACCAGACTGGAGCCGACATGAGGGCGATGACAATAGATGCAATTTCTCAGTACATGGATTTGGGTTGATCTACATATAGGCAGCAATTTAAATCTTTTGACAAGGTGCTTTTATGAATCAGCAAGTTCACGATCGACAGATAAAAAATTCATCGGCAGTTCAAGCTCCACGCTGCCAGTTTTGTGGAACAGCTTTAAATCACACATTGGTCGATCTAGGGATGTCTCCCTTGTGTGAAAGCTTCCTAAATTTTGAACAGCTTAATCGCATGGAAGCGTTTTACCCGCTTCATGTTCGAGTATGTGAGAATTGCTTTTTAGTTCAGTTGGAAGCTTATGTTAGCCCAGAACATATCTTTACTGAATACGCATATTTTTCATCTTATGCAGATACCTGGTTACAGCACTGTAAGGCTTATACTGACCAAGTAGTTGAGCGATTCCAGCTAAATGAAAAAAGCCAAGTTGTAGAACTTGCGAGTAATGATGGGTATCTATTGCAATATTTCGTTGAGAAAAAGATTCCGGTTTTGGGAGTTGAACCTGCAACGAATATTGCTAAAGTGGCGATCGCCAAAGGCATTCCCACCATCAACGAATTCTTTGGGCGTGAGTGTGCGCGTAAGTTAGTAGAACAGGGAAAACAGGCAGATCTGATTGCTGCCAACAATGTTTTAGCCCATATTCCTGACATTAATGACTTTGTTGGTGGGATTAAAATTTTATTGAAACCCCAAGGTGTGGCAACTGGAGAAATTCAACACCTGATGCGATTGATGGAATCGAACCAGTTTGATACTATTTATCACGAACATTTTTGCTATCACACCTTTAGTACCCTAGAAAAGATTTTTGCTGCTCACGGTTTAACCTTGTTTGATGTCGAAGAATTGCCAACTCATGGCGGTTCGCTAAGAATTTATGCTCGTCATGAAGATGATACAACCAAACCAATTAGCGATCGCGCGATCGATCTCAAAAACCGCGAACAAGCAGCAGGATTCACTTCCATAGAACGTTACACCAACTTTGAAGAACAAGTGCGAGAAACCAAACGCAAGTTACTCGACTTCTTGATTAAAGTGAAGCGCGAAGGAAAAACAGTTGTAGGATATGGTGCCCCAGGAAAAGGCAATACCTTACTCAATTATTGCGGTATCCGCACAGACTTTCTTGATTACACAGTCGATCGCAACCCTTACAAACACGGAAAATTCTTGCCGGGAACACATATTCCTATCTATCCACCCGACAAAATCCAAGAAACAAAACCTGACTATGTACTGATTCTTCCCTGGAACTTCCAGGATGAGATCATGACGCAAATGAGTTTTATCCGCGACTGGGGCGGACAGTTTGTAGTACCTATTCCTGAAGTAACAGTGTATTCCTAAAATGCGATTTATTCCAACCTCGTTAATAGGTGCTTACATTATTGAACCAGAGAAAGTGGAGGACGATCGCGGTTTCTTCGCTCGTGTCTGGTGTCAACAAGAGTTTGCTGAACATAATCTCGATCCAAACATAGTCCAGAGCAGCATCTCTTTCAACAAGAAGCGGGGAACTCTGCGAGGAATGCACTTACAGCTTCCCCCTTTTGCCGAAACAAAGCTAGTTCGTTGTACTCAAGGAGCAATTTATGATGTAATAGTCGATCTTCGTCCCGATTCAGAAACTTACTTAAACTGGACAGCAGTGGAGTTAACTGCGGAAAACCGAAAAACTCTGTACATTCCTAAAGGATTTGCACACGGGTTTCAAACGCTGGAAGACAACACAGAAATTTTTTATCAAATGTCTGAGTTTTATAGCTCAGAATCAGCTAGAGGGTTTCGCTGGAACGATCCGATTTTCAAAATTGATTGGCGAGAAGAAGTAACTGTAATTTCCGATCGCGATCGCACTTATCCAGACTACACCCCCGAAGTCTTGTCAAAATTACAGAGTTTCTCAATTTGATTCCCCAATTGTCAAATCATCTTTTTTAAAGATACCTAGCTGCTCTGGATAAACAATATGATCGTTGATTTAGAAGCGTGTAATTTTCAACAGCAGGGCTTAGAGATGTACCGCCTGATCTCAGAACTGTATCCCATCTGTCGCAGTATTACGGGTGACGGTGTACGCAAAACTCTGCATATTTTACAGCAGTTAATTCCCTTAGAAATTCACGAAGTTCCTACAGGAACCAAAGTTTTTGATTGGACAGTACCTAAAGAATGGAATGTTCGAGAGGCTTATGTAAAAAATAGCAAAGGAGAAAAAGTAATTGATTTTCAGGCATCTAATCTGCATCTGTTGAATTACAGTGTTCCCATTCATAAAACAATAGCTTTATCTGAGTTAAAGGAGCATTTGTTTACACTGCCAGAACACCCGGATTTGATTCCTTATCGTACTTCATACTATAAGGAAAACTGGGGATTTTGCCTGAGCCACAATGCCTTACAAAAGCTAGAAGAAGATGAATATGAAGTCTACATAGACTCTTCCCTAGAGGATGGACATCTCACTTACGGAGAGTATTATCTACCAGGAGAAACGGATGATGAAGTGTTATTTTCTTGCCATATTTGTCACCCCTCCCTTTGCAATGACAATCTCTCAGGTATTGCTTTAGCAACGTTTTTAGTCAAACATCTCAGTTCACAATCAAGACGATATTCTTACCGATTTCTGTTTATTCCTGGTACAATTGGCTCAATTACATGGCTGGCCTTAAATGAAACCAAAACCGATCGCATTAAACATGGTTTAGTGATATCAGGAGTAGGAGATGCGGGAAAGATGACTTACAAAAAAAGTCGTCAGGGAGATGCAGAAATCGATCGAGCAGTTATACATATTCTCAAACATAAAGGAGAGGAATATGCGATCGAAGAATTTTCCCCTTATGGTTACGACGAGCGCCAATATTGTTCACCCGGTTTTAATTTACCAGTTGGTCGCTTAACTCGAACCCCTTTCGGTCAGTACCCTCAATACCATACATCAGCCGATAATTTAGACTTTGTTAAACCGGAAAGTTTAGCAAATTCATCGATGACTTATTTAGCAGTCATTGATGTTTTAGAGAACAACAGAATATATATCAACACAAATCCTAAGTGTGAACCTCAGCTAGGTAAACGAGGATTGTACGGAACTTTAGGAGGTGAGCAAGATAAAAAAATGAGTGAAATGGCGATGTTGTGGGTACTCAATTTATCCGATCGCACTCATAGTTTATTAGATATCGCAAATCGATCTGGAATCAGTTTTCAGGTAATTAAAAGATCTGCGATCGCCCTGTTACAAGCAGGACTATTGAGAGAATCCTCAGAAGTTATCAGAAACGATCTGAGGGCAGGAAGTGCTATGAGTTTGATTGCCTAATGTTTGAGATTTGATTTTCCAACCATCTACCATCTATTTCAAGGAGATTTAATATGAAAGTTGTCTTATTTTGTGGTGGTTTAGGTACACGCCTAAGAGAACATTCCGAAACTGTTCCCAAACCAATGGTTGAAATTGGTTATCGTCCAATCATCTGGCATTTAATGCGATATTACGCTCACTTTGGGCACAAAGATTTTATTCTTTGTCTTGGCTATAAAGGAGACTATATCAAGAATTACTTCCTCAAGTATAACGAGTGTTTGTCTAATAACTTTACCCTATCTCAAGGGGGTAAAAATGTTCATTTGCATACTAGTGACATCGAAGATTGGAATATCACCTTCATTGACACTGGAGTAAATTCCAACATAGGGCAGCGATTGGTTGCTGTGAAACCTTACTTAGAAGGAGAAGAGGTTTTTCTGGCTAACTATGCTGATGGACTCAGCGACCTTGACCTTAATATGTATCTTGACCACTTTTACCAGCAAGATAAAATTGCCAGTTTTCTAGCTGTACAACCTTCCCAATCATTCCATGTTGTTTCATTAAATGAAAATTCACTGGTAAAAAATATTGAGTCTGTCAGTTGTTCGGATTTATGGATCAATGGTGGTTTCTTCGCTCTCAAGCAAGAGGTATTTGATTACATTCAGGATGGAGAAGAACTAGTTCTTGAACCATTCCAACGCCTAATACAAAAAAAAGAACTCGTAGCATATAGAAATCCCGGCTTTTGGGCTTGTATGGACACGCTCAAAGAAAAAATGATGTTTGATGAAATGTATGCTAAAGGTAGAACCCCTTGGGCTGTTTGGGAATCTTCCTGCAAGTTTGAAAAGAATAATAAACGAGTGAATGCTCAAATTTTCAACAATAGCCGAGAGCTACATAGCACAGCTAAATCGCTTGCAAGTTGAGTTGAAACTATGAGAGATTCTCAAGGTGAGAATCTCTTAATCTAAATAGAATTACTGTAGGTGAAATTAGAAACTTAATTCAGAAGCTACCATGCTTAAGCTAACTCCCAACGATCAAGGGGAAAATTCACTCCGCCAGGTTCTTTGTCTGGGTGCCCATAGCGATGACATTGAAATAGGCTGTGGTGGTACTATCCTAAAGCTTATTGAAACATTTCCAGATGTAAGCTTCTACTGGGTTGTTTTTACAGCAATTGGCGAGAGAAAAGAAGAAGCACTAGCAAGTGCCAATACCTTTTTAAAGGGAGTCAAGCAGAAGAATATATTAGTCAAAGACTTTAGAGAGCGTTTTTTCCCCTACATTGGAGCAGAAATTAAAGAGTTTTTCGATCGCTTAAGCAAGGAGGTATCTCCTGATTTAATATTTACCCATTACCGCAACGATTTGCATCAAGACCATCGCGTAGTTTCTGAATTAACCTGGAATGCTTTTCGTAATCATCTGATTTTGGAGTATGAGATTCCCAAATATGATGGAGATTTAGGGAACCCTAACTTTTTCGTTCATCTAAGTGAATCAATCAAACAAAGAAAGATAGCTTATTTGATGGAACACTTCGCGACTCAAGCCAATAGAAACTGGTTTACTGAAGAAACATTTTCTTCTATTATCAGATTGCGCGGGATTGAATCTAATGCACCAGAGAAGTACGCAGAGGCTTTTTATTGCCGAAAAGCAGTCTTGGCTTAATCTCTTGCTAATCTTGTGTAAGATGAACTATCAAAAGTTTTTGAGAGATTTTGGACACTTTACATAGCAAAGATTTTGCCGAATTGTCAGAGATAAATAAAATAGGGTGGAAAATATGAAATTAGCTTATGTGACCGTTTATAATGCTGAAGATCCTTCTGCTTATGATGGTCGATCTTATCGGCAACCTCTGTCTCTTAAAGAGCAAAATATAGATGTTAATTATATTGGCTCTTTAAAGGTTCCTAAAATATATATACCTCTGATCAAACTGAAATATCGTTTTTATCAGAATCAATACCGCTTCAAAGTTTATGATCCTATACTGGAACCTTTTGTGCTTAAAAGCTATGCTGGGCAAATCTCAAGCCGTTTATCCAAACTCAATGATATTGATGTTGTAATGAGCGGAGAAGGTAAGTATCTCCAGCCAGTTGCTTATCTCGACTGCGATCAACCGATCGTAACCTGGACAGATGCTCCTCTTGTCTCAGCCCTAGATTTTTATCCAGGGTTTGGTAGGCATGAAGTTGCCCCAGAGTGTTTAAAGGGAGGAATTGCTAATGACAAAGATGCTCTCAATAGAGCAAGTCTCGCAATCTATGGCTCGGAGTGGGCTGCTCAAATCGCTATTTCCCATTATCAACTTAATCCTTCTAAAGTAAAAGTTGTTCCCCTGGGACCCAACATTCCATCCAACTATAATTCGACAGAGATTCAAGCAATAATAGAATCTCGACCATCCGATCTTTGTAAAATACTCTTCTTAGGGGGCGACTGGTATCGTAAAGCAGGTGATAAGGCAGTTCAGGTAGCTTACAATTTAAATCAGGTTGGTCTAAAAACGGAATTGACAGTAGTTGGTTGTTCCCCTCAATTAGATAATCGGTTTGCTCCCTATGTTAAATGCTTAGGCTATATCAGCAATGCGTCTCAGGCAGGAATTAAACAACTCCAAGCGTTACTGGCCCAATCCCATTTTTTGCTCCTGCCAACTTTAGCAGATGCCTGCCCTCATGTTGTTTCTGAAGCAAGCAGTTTTGGTGTACCTAGTCTGACAACGGATGTAGGTGGACTACCAACCTTAGTTCTAGATGATCTAAATGGTAAGAAGTTCTCAAAAAATGCCAGTGCTGAAGAGTATTGTACTTATATCTTGGATTTATTTTCTGATTACTCTCGCTATAAAGATTTGGCACGCTCCTCGTTTCATGAGTATGAAACTCGTCTTAGCTGGAAAGTAACTGGACGAACCGTTAAAAAATTGTTAACAGAGCTGATCGATCGCTGATTGTTGGGATGAAATTACGGCAGCTATTAGTTTGATCTCAATTCATTTTGTAAAAGTTCAAAGTAGAGAGGTATTTACCATGCCAAGAGTTAGCATAATACTCCTAAATTACAACTATGCTAAATATCTAGATGAGCGGATTCAAAGTCTACTAAATCAAACTTACAAAGATTTTGAATTAATCATCCTAGATAATGGTTCAACTGATAACAGTGTGGAAATTATTAGCAAATATACTGCGGATTCCCGAATCAAAACCCATTTTTATTCCCAAAACAATCCTTTATTTTATACAGTGTTCAATGATGGTATAAAATTAGCTCAAGGAGAATACGTAAATATTGTTTGTTCAGATGACAGCTGTCATCCAACTTTGTTAGAAAAATTAGTTAAAATCCTAGATGAGCATCCTTCCGTTGGGTTGGCTTATGCACAATCTTGGGAAGTAGATGAGCAAGGAAACCGATTGCGTTCATTGGAAGAATGGACGAGTTATTTAAACAAGACGCGATGGGCTCAAGATTTTATAGATAGTGGTAAAAACGAATGCCAATACTTATTTTATACCTGTACCATTACTAATATAGGCGCAGCGTTAATACGTCGGAAAGTTGTTATTGACGCGGGAATGTTTGATGAACAGATGCCCTTTTCAGCAGATTGGCTATTCTATGCCAAAATACTGATGATTTCTGATATTGCGTACCTAGCTGAACACTTGAATTATCATAGAACACACCCACAAACAATGAGAAAAAACAACAAGAATGATGCTTTTCTTGAGGAGAAGATGCAAACATTAAGTTATCTTGCTAAAAACGTAGAGCCTCCAGAAAATTTTTTAAAAGAAGTTTATATTCCAGCAGTGGGTTCGTGGATGAGGTTGATGGTATTTGAAGGAATACCACTCAGCCGGAATTTAAGAATTTACAAATTGTTTAAAGATATAAATCCAAACATAAATTACTTTTTGGTAAAGAACATCCTTGATGTGTTTAAACGAAAAATTTCAATAGCATTAAAAATCAAATCACTTCAATATTAAATTAACAACTCCTCAGTCAAGTAGCACAAGTAGCAAAATTTGCAGTTACCGAACCAGAAAAATGCCAGATTCATTAATGTATAGCGAAGAAAACTTCGTCGTCCTAGAAACTAATCAGCCAGAACAATTCCTAACTGCTGCCGAATTACTAGAAAAACTAAAAAATATTTTGGCACAGCGACAAGACGATTTACCCAGAGATTTAGAAAAACTTTCCTCTTTAGAAGCACAAGCCCAGCATTTACTCAATACTTATTATGAATTCGATCTCGGACCCGGACAATATTTACAGTGGTATGCCGTGCGCCTGGAGAAATGAGTAGGGCAGGGGAGCTCTTGAGCTTGGGAGCTCTTGAGCAGGGGAGCAGGAGTAAAGAAAGAAAGGTAAAAGGTTAATATTTTACCAGTCCCCAGTCCCCTGCTCAAGAGCTCCCAAGCTCACCCTGGCAATGCGATTAAAGATAGCTCAATCCGATTTTCTTCTGGCTGATGTAATTCGGCTTTAATGCCGGGGCCAAAAAAAGTTTCGATTTTTTCCAGCTGTTGTTGCCACACCTGTATTGGTAGTAACGGTGAATCAAACTCCAGCACTAAGGTATAAGCACCGTTGACTTCCGTTTCGCGGAGTCCGGTAACTTGTGGTCTTTTTTCTTCTGTCGGACTTAAACCCACTTGAGCTAAAGCCCTATCTAAATGGGCATCTTGTCCGTATTTATAACCAGTCAAGTCCTTACGCAGCTTGGTTTGTGTTTTAGTCGCTTGCTGGTTTCGCAGTTCCAGAATATTTGGCCCAGTAGGTTGAGACAAAGGGATCGGTTTTAACTCAGAACCCTTAAGTGCCAGTCCTCCTAGCAACAGTGGAAACCCGTAAAAGAATCCCACTAGATTCAAGGTAGGATTATTGGCAAAATAAGCGATGAAACCCACAGCCGTTAGAATACTTCCCAGGCTAATTCCTAAAGTTGCCAACGAAGTTTGACGTAACATAGTGTTAGGTAGTTAAATCGGTAATTTTTATTATTCTCTAATTCCGTAACTCAGGTTGAAGTTCTGAGATTCTTACCGAACATCTACCTTTGGGAGAATTGATTTTTGGACAGACAGCCAAAAATCTTCTCTGTGGTTTCTCTGTGGTTATTGTGATTCACTATCAAAAAAATATGGGAGCGTGAGAACCCCTAGCTTAAAAGCCAGGGTATGAAACGCGACTCACGGGGATTTATCCGGTGTGTTTCTCTTATTTACCTCGTTGAGATTCAATGTATTTTTTAACTTATTGTGTTGCTACAACTATACTCTAAGACAGTAGGAGGTGAGAAATTTGTACAAAACAATTCCAATTAAAGCCAGCTTCACCGAAGAAGAGAAAGCCTTTTGGGTTGACCAATGCAAAAACTCAAATAGCCTAATAAACTGCGCTATTTACCATACTCGTCAAACCCACTACGATAGGCTGTCAAGTATGGACAATGCTTTTACAACTTATTGGGTTGGTGATGAATTGCGCTTTGGTTGGAAGACATACAAATGCCACATAACTTACCCGCAATTAGATAAGGTTTTGAAGGAAAATCCACACTACAAAGCAGTGGCAGCACAAGCAGCACAACAAACATTGCAGGCAGTTGGCGAATCAATTAATAGTTACAACAAATTGGTCGATCTTTACTACCAAGGAGAAGTTGATAGACCTATGAACCCTAACGGAAACAGCCCTGAAACTCAAGAACGTAGCATTCTAGAACAGATTAACTCGCTCAGGCGAGAAGACGAAACTCTGTATAACATACTAGCGGTAGATGTTTGGGCGCTGGCTAAAACTATGGATGAATTTCATCCCGGCTTTTGGGCTGCTTTCATGAAAAATCGAGAAAAGGCTTTAAAGCGCTTTATTGCCGAAACAGTCAAAAATAAGCCCAAAGATGATGAAAGACCACCTTTCCTAAGATAGACTTGATTTTATTATTTGTTTAGCACTTTTGAATAGCACTAACTATAAGATGATCGACCCCCAGACCCTTAAAGAACGCATTTCTGTAATTGAAAGCAAACGTGAAACCTTGTTGCGGCTTTTGGAGCAACCAGATTTAGGCACCCTTAGAATAGATGTTAATCAAGCATTAGAAGAGATAGACGACCTGATCGAGGAATTTAAACGGACTTTTCCGGAATCGGAAACCATTTAACCGTTTACTTCCATCTTGACCGGGGAGTTAGTAGGGGAATCAGCCTTTTGTGCTAATTCTTTTACTAGCTCAACTAATTCTTGGGTAGCTGTTTCTTTGCTGCAAAAGGCATCGAAACTGGATTTTTGTTGTAGGGCGATCGCTTGCTTCTCCTCCATTGCTGAATAAGCAATAATTTGGGTTTGGGGTTCTATGCTTTTGATATGGCTCGAAGCACTCCATCCATCCATAACAGGCATATGGAGATCCAGGATAATCACATCTGGGTGATGGGATTCCACCATTCTAATAGCTTCTTGTCCATTGCTAGCCAAGCCAACAAGCTGGATATTTTTTTGGCTAGAGAGTGCTAGTTTGAGGCTCAGACGAGTTAGTTCATGATCGTCAACCACTAGAACACGGACACTCGACGGATTGTAGTATGACAACATTTCCTCTCAAAAGTTTCTCAACAGTTGGTGTATTATTCCACTAGTTTACGCGGATTAACAGTTTATTCCCTCTACCATTTGATTGAATCCAGCCTAAATAATTAGTGTTGGTTTTTGAAGAAATTGTAAACTCAAAAGACACTCAGTTTTTGCCAGTCTTGAAGCCATAAAACTAGATATTATGCAGCAAAGACCAGCAAAAGAGGGATTTTTACAATTATTTTTTTTTAATATTTTGCCCTGGAATCAGATTTTTGCAAATCAGTAAATCTAAGGAAATTAATAGGGGAAAACCCGGAATTACAGACCTGGTTATCCCGTATTATCACTTAGATGCTTGGTTTAACTCCCGGAATTACTAGCCATCTCCATCAGGGTTTTTTGAGCGCTTTGCTCTTGGAGATTGTCCGAGGGACGACGTTGAACATAACTGCCGTCGGATTGTAATTCCCAAGCTTGGCGATTGTCAGAGAGCATAATTCCTAAAATTTCCTGCAAATCTTTAGCAAGATTTAAGTCTTCTACTGGGGTAACAGCTTCCACCCGCCGATTTAGGTTTCGATTCATCCAATCAGCGCTACCGATATAAACTTGTTCCTGACCACCATTTTGGAAGTAAAAAATGCGGGAATGTTCCAAAAACCTGCCGATAATGCTAATTACGCGGATATTTTCGCTCACATCTGGGAGTCCCGGACGCAGGCAACAAATTCCCCGGATAATCAGATCAATTTCCACACCTGCACGGGAAGCTTCGTAGAGTTTAGCAATAATTTGTGGGTCTACTAAAGCATTCATTTTGGCGACGATGCGACCTGAACGACCATTTTGGCAATGTTCGATTTCTCTGTGGATTAAGGCTACCATGCGATCGCGCAAATTCACAGGCGCAACTAACAACGAACGGTACGATCGCTGACGGGAATAACCAGTCAAATAATTAAACAAATCCGTCAAATCTGCGCCTAACTCTTCCCGACAACTCAACAAACCCAAATCCGTATATAAACCCGCCGTTTTAGGATTATAATTACCCGTTCCAATATGAACATAACGGCGAATATGATTCTCTTCTCGTCGCACTACCAAAACTACTTTTGTATGAGTTTTTAAACCCACCAAACCATAAACAACATGAACACCCGCTTGCTCTAACTTTTTAGCCCAAAGAATGTTATTTTCTTCATCAAATCGAGCTTTAATTTCCACCAATACCGCCACCTGTTTACCATTTTCCGCCGCTGCAATTAAAGCCTGAACAATTGGTGAATCTCCCGAAGTTCGATAAAGCGTCATTTTAATCGCCAAAACATTCGGATCGTGCGCCGCCTGAGTAATAAAACGCTGTACGGTAGCTGCAAAGGATTGATAAGGATGATGCACTAATAAATCCCGTTGGGAAATTAAATCAAAAATGTTTTCTCCATCGCCACCAATTTCTGCAAGGCGACGAAAACGTAGTGGTATTACAGGTGTCCAAGCAGGGTCTTTTAACTCAGGAAGCGGTAATTGCATAAAAGACATTAAATCTCGCAATCCCAGTAAACCATCTATGTTATAAACATCATTTTCACTTAGGTCTAATTCCTGCACCAAAGTATGTCGCACCCAATCCGAAGCAGTAGCATCAATTTCTAAACGTACCGCCGATCCTCCAATGCGACGTTTGCGAAGTTCTTGTTCGATCGCTAATAACAAATCATCTGCTTCATCCTCTTGTAAAGCTAAATCCGCGTCTCTAGTAATGCGGAAAGGATAACATTCTTGCACATTCATTCCCGGAAACAAAGAAGCCAAATTATGAGCAATTACCTGCTCCAAAGGTACACCCATCCAAATCAAAGATTCTACTCCCATTTGTACCCGTAAAGCTTCCGGCATCACCACAAATCGAGGTAACATTTGTGGCACTTTCACCCTAGCAAAAAGCTCCTCCTTAGTTTCCGGATCTTGAATCACCACAGCCAAATTTAAACTGAGATTTGAAATATGAGGAAACGGATGTCCCGGGTCAACAGCCAAAGGTGTAAGTACCGGAAAAATTTGCTCATCAAAGTAGTTTTGTAAATAAAGTCTTTGCTCCTGGTTTAAGTCCACATAATCCAGAATATGTACTCCATGTTTTGCCAACGAAGGACGTAATTCTTGCTCAAAATGTTTATGCTGAAGTTCTACTAAAGGTCGCAATCTTTGGCTAATAGCTGTTAATTGTTCTTTGGTAGACATTCCATCAGGACTCAGTTTAGTGACTTGCGCTTCTAACTGTTCTCGTAAAGCCGCAATTCGCACCATGAAAAACTCATCTAAATTCGAGCTAAAAATCGCCAAAAACTTCAATCTTTCAACTAAAGGCGTTCTTTCATCAAGTCCTTCATGCAAAACTCGGTAATTAAACTCCAACCAACTCAGTTCCCGATTGAAATAGTACGCAGGATCTTTGAGATTAATTTCTGTTGTTGTCTTCTTGGTTTTCGTCATAATAGAGAGATAAAAAATTAGGTAGTAAGTAGTGGGTACTAGGTTAATAGTAGTCACCAATGGGTAAGAATAAGTTATGAACTACTAACTTTAAATGCTAAATTGCTGGAATTTGAACTTAACACTTCTGCCTGTACTCCTTGATTAACCGTAGATTACCTTTAACAGGTTAGGGAAAGGTTAAAAGAAAAATGAAGAAGGGTAAAGGAAAGTTGAAACCCTCGCGCCTTAACCTTGCAGTACTCACTACTTAAATTGCGCCCTAAGTGCCAAATACTTCATCTTCTTTGCCAATCCACCATTCTCCCAAGTTCATTAAATCTTGATGAATGTCAGCTAATTTCTCAGCATAAGCTTCTGGGGAAAGGTCTGCACGACTTTCTTCCAGCTTTTTCAGTCGCAGTTGTACTAACAGCCAGGACTTGGAAATACTGTCTGTTGTTTCTAAATATTGTGCTAGTTCTTGGCTATCCATTATGCAAAAATTAATAAAGTTAAACAAGTTGAGAAGCAGTAGCAAAATTTTCAACCCACCAAAAGACAGCCACGTTTTGATTCGTGACTGTCCTGATTCGTATTTAACTGGGAAATTGATGAGGAATAAGCTTTAAGCTTTAGAGAAGTTCTCAGCGGCAAAGTCCCAGTTAACCAAGCTTTCCAAGAAAGTGTCTATGAATTTGGGGCGCAGGTTTTGGTAATCCAAATAGTAAGCGTGTTCCCAAACATCCAAAGTCAGCAGTGGGGTTTGTCCGTGAACTACTGGGTTTTCTGCGTTGGGAGTTTTGGTTACTTTTAGAGTACCGTTGTCAACTACTAGCCAAGCCCAACCGCTACCAAATTGAGTAGCCGCAGCATTCTTGAATTCTTCTTTGAACTTGTCGAAGCTGCCGAAGTCAGCATTGATTTTGTCAGCTAGTACGCCGCTAGGAGTACCGCCGCCACCTGGTTTCATGGATTGCCAGAAGAAGTTGTGGTTCCAAACTTGACCAGCGTTGTTGAAAATGGGAGTTTTGCCTTCTTTAAAAGAGGTAACGACGATTTCCTCCAGAGGTTTATCAGCGAGTTCTGTACCTTCAATCAATTTGTTGAGGTTGGTAACGTAAGCCGCATGGTGCTTGCCGTAATGGAAGGAAAAGGTGTTCGCTGACATATACGGCTCTAGGGCATTATCAGCGTAAGGTAAAGGAATTTGATAGCTCATTGTGTTCAATCCTCTCTGTTAGCTTTTCGTTTCTGAGCTAATGTACAAGCTGCTCTGCAACTTACGGGTTATGGCTCAGATCAAACCTAAACTTATGATAGAACTTTATATCAAAAGTCGGAAGAGGGGTAGGGGGGCTCCAGGGGCTCCAGGGGATCGAGGGACTCCAGGGGCAGAAAACTCTCTTCCCAACTCAAAACTCTCTGACTCAAAACTCTCTGACTCACTTCTGCCTCCTGCCTTTCTTTTCGGATAGACTATTTTGACAGTAGGTAGATAGCATGATTCCAGAATCCTCCTTTTGCAATGGATTATAGATATGTCTCCTGAAATACCGTTCCCCGGAAATACTTCTTCTAGTTCTGCTTCTGCACCGATTCGAGTTTTGATTGTGGAAGATGATCCGATGATGTTGTTAGGGTTGGAGCAGTCGTTGGCGGATCATCCGCAGGTTAATTTGGTGGGGCAAGCTGAAGATGGTTATTTGGGGGTACAAGAGGCGATAAAACTTAAGCCTGATGTGGTGGTGATGGATATTGGATTGCCACGACTTGATGGGATTGCGGCGACGCAACAAATTAAAGCGGCTTTGCCGGGGGTGCGAGTGGTGATGTTGACTTCGCACACGACGGAAACTGAGGTGATTGCGGCGCTTTCGAGTGGTGCGGATGCTTATTGTATTAAGGGTGCGAGTGTGGAACAGTTGTTAACTGCGATCGCAGCTGCTACCGAAGGCGCTACTTACCTCGATCCGCAAATTGCCCGCAAAGTGATTGAGCATCTCAAACCACCTTCTCCTACCGGAAATTTAGCAAATTTATCCCAACGCGAGCTAGAAGTTCTGAAATTAATGGTAGAGGGTTATAGCAATCCTGAAATTGCCGAAGCTCTTTATTTAAGCCCGAATACGGTCAAAACTCATGTTCGTGGCATAATGAACAAGCTGTCTGTGGACGATCGCGTTCAAGCGGCTGTTGTGGCTCTGCGTGCAGGAATAGTCTAAGTATGTGGAAGCTTTTGACTGTCTTATTTTCTTGTCTGTGTTTCAGTAATGCTCTATTGCCAATGATGGCATTGGGAGCAGAAGAGATGGGGAGAGGGGGAGATGGGGAGATGGGGAGACAAGAGGACAAGGAGACAAGGGGACAAGGGGACAAGGGGAAGTTAATTAACTCAAAACTCAAAATTCAAAACTCAAAACTTTCTTCTGCCTTCTGCCTTCTGCCTTCTGCCTTCTGCCTTTCCCAGTCCCCAGTGCCCAATCCCCAGTTGCCACCACCGAATTTAGAACCTCGCCCAAATACCGATCGCTTTCTCCAACCTACACCATTAATTCCCCCGACTACGCCAGATCCACAAGCGCCTATTTTAGAGACTCCCACACCAACCCCTACTCAACCTGCACCACCAATTAGGATTCAAGTGCAGAAAGTTGAGGTCACAGGTAATACAATTTTGTCTAATGAAATTAATGCAATTACTAAACCTTTGGAAGGTAAAGAAGTCACAATTCAAGAATTAGGAAAAGTAGCTGATTCTATTACTCAACTTTATGTAGAACGTGGTTATATTACTTCCAGAGCGGTGCTACCAGACCAAAAAATTACTGATGGGGTGGTGCGAATTTTAGTCATTGAAGGCAGTTTAGAAAAAATTCAAATAGAAGGGAATCGCCGCTTAAATTCTTCTTATATTCGCAGTCGAGTGCGCTTAGGAGTTGAGCAACCACTAAACAGCGCTAAGTTGGAAGATCAATTAAGATTATTACGGTTTAATCCTTTATTTACAAATGTTGAAGCTAGTTTACGTCCGGGAACTCAACAGGGACAAAGTATTTTAGTAGTTAGGGTAAGTGAAGCAAGTCCTTTTACTGGTTCTACTTTGGTCATTGATAATTATTCGCCGCCTAGTATTGGTTCAGAAAGATTTGGAGGCAATTTTTTTGTACGAAATGTTAGCGGGATTGGCGATACTTTTTTTGCTTCTTATTTTCGATCGACCACTGGCGGCTCTAACATTTTAGATTTTTATTATAACGTCCCGATTAATGCAATGGATGGAACTTTACAATTGCGGGTTGCCCCAAATTATTATCAAGTAACTGAGCAACAGTTTAGAGATTTAGATATTAGTGGTAATTCCGATCTTTATGAGTTTAGTTATCGACAACCGTTAATTCGATCGCCTCGCCAAGAATTCGCTTTATCTGTCGGTTTTACTTATCGTCGCGGTCAAACTTACTTGGATGATGACCCTTTTCCTTTCGGTTTTGGGCCAGATGAAGAAGGGAGAACTCGCACTAGTGTAATTGGTTTTGGTCAGGATTATGTGCGGCGAGATGTGCAGGGGGCGACAGCTTTGCGATCGCTTTTTAGTTTCGGGATTGGCGCTTTTGATGCTACAATTAATCCTGACCCAATTCCTGATGGACGCTTCTTTAGTTGGCTCGGTCAAGTACAAAGAGTGCAAAGAATTAGTAACAGCAATATCTTAATTTTACAAGCAGATTTGCAACTAACACCAAATAGTTTATTACCATCTCAGCAATTTGTAATTGGCGGTGGTCAATCAATTCGCGGATATCGCCAAAATGTGCGTTCTGGTGATAACGGTTTTCGCGTTTCTCTGGAAGATAGAATTATTTTAAGTCGAGACAAAACTGGGAGAGAAATTTTTCAATTAGCACCGTTTGTAGATTTCGGTACAGTTTGGAATAATGCCGATAATCCTAATGCAATTCCCAGGCGGAGATTTTTAGCGGGGGCGGGTTTAGGTGTATTATGGGAACCAATTCCTGGATTAAATTTACGAGTTGATTATGGAGTACCTTTGAGCTATATTCGCGATCGGGGAGACAACATCCAAGATCGAGGTTTTTACTTCCAAGTCTTTTATCGATTTTAGTTTTTTGGTAATGGGTAATTGGCAGTTTTTAGTCAGCAAAGACAAATAACAAATGACAAATGACCAACGACAAATGACCAATTATCACCAATCAACCTTATAATCTTGAACATTATCTGTAATCTTAGGCACTTATGGATTTAAAATCCCTGATTCGCGATATTCCTGATTTCCCGAAAGCGGGAATTTTGTTTCGAGACATCACTACCTTGCTGCGAAATCCCGATGGATTGCGTTATACCATTGATATTTTGACCGAGCAGTGCAAAGATACCTTCGGTAAAATTGATTATGTAGTGGGGATGGAGTCTCGCGGTTTTATCTTCGGGACACCCTTAGCTTATCAATTGGGTGCTGGTTTTATTCCCGTCCGCAAACCTGGAAAACTTCCCGCAGCAGTTTGTTGTGTGGAATATGAATTAGAGTATGGTGTAGACCGCTTAGAAATGCACGAAGATGCTTTGGGTTCAGGAAGTCGAGTTTTAATTGTAGATGACTTGATTGCTACCGGAGGAACCGCAGCTGCAACAGCACAATTGGTACAGCAAACTGGTTCAGAATTGGTAGGTTTTGCTTTTATCATCGAACTACAGGGTTTATGGGGGAGAGAAAAGCTTCCTGATGTACCGATTGTGACGTTGATTGAATATTGAATCTAGTCACTGTTTTGAGGTAAAAAATGAGTTCTGCTAGGAGTTCTTCGGTTGTTAGAAGCTTTCAATTTGTGGGGGATAAACTATTAACATTAGTTCCCTCACAAGATACAGCTTTGTATGTACTGAAGCGATTATTGCAGGCGGCGTTAACACTTTTATTGGCATCAGCTTTAAGTTTTGCCATTATTCAATTAGCACCTGGAAGTTACTTGGATACTTTGCGGCAAAATCCCAAGATTTCCCCAGAAAGGATTGAAGAATTAAAAATGCAATTTGGGTTGGATAAACCTTTAATTATGCAGTATTTTTTGTGGTTGTGGGGGATTATTTCTCGTGGGGATTTTGGTCTGAGTTTTGCCTATCAACGTCCGGTATCTGAATTGTTGTGGGAAAGAGTACCTGCTACGCTATTTTTAGCGATCGCTTCTTTAATAGTCACCTGGGGAATAGCCATTCCTTTAGGCATTATTGGCGCAGTTCACCAAAATCGCTTATTAGATAAAGTCTTGCGCGTCATTAGTTACGCCGGACAAGCAGTTCCAACTCTAGTAATGGGTTTATTACTGTTAACTTTCGTCCAAAATATCTCTCCTTTATTTCCCGTTGGCAACATGACCAGCATCAATTATGCTGAACTCACTCTCTTGGGTAAAGTGTTAGATATTATTTGGCATTCAGTTTTTCCCGTCCTAGCTTTAAGTATCACTGGTTTTGCCGGATTACAACGCATTACTCGTGGCGAATTATTGGAAGTTCTGCGCCAAGATTATATCCAAACAGCCCGCGCCAAAGGTTTACCAGAAAATCGTGTAATTTACGTTCACGCTTTGCGAAATGCCATTAACCCATTAATTACTTTATTGGGCTTTGAATTTGCCGGGTTATTAAGCGGTTCTTTCATTGTCGAAAACTTCTTTAATTGGCCTGGTTTAGGAAGGTTGATTTTACAAGCAGTAACAGCTAAAGACCTCTATTTAGTAATGGCAAGTCTCATGTTAGGTGCAGTTATGCTAATTATCGGGAATCTTTTAGCTGACTTAATGTTAAAAAGTGCCGACCCCCGCATCAAGTTGGAAAACCTTAATTAGTTTATCTCAATGGAGCAATTCATCTCCCGTTACAGTAGGGGTAATTGATGGTAGGGGTAATTCATGAATTACCCCTACCATCAATTAC
>NZ_JBHFNQ010000243.1:0-4950 GCF_041929345.1 Floridaenema aerugineum BLCC-F46 | reverse complement strand
ACTCATGCCGATTTGAATGCTGCCAAGAATATTCGCGACGATTATTTTCTCTCCTCTACCCAAGGGACTCAGGAGCAGGGTTCAGTCAATAACCCAGATGTTTCAACCAGTTTCTCTGGTTAGTTACAAGCCCCATCCCCTTGTGGGTGGGGCGGTTGACTTGGGCTTCTTACAGCAGTTAGGATCTCCAGGGGTTCCAGGAACCCTTGGATCTCTGTTCCTAACTCAAAACTCTCCTGACGAGAAACTGAAAACTTTCCCCCTGCCTTCTGCCTAATTGCTCAGTACCAAGTTATCTCGGTGAACTACGGTTTCTGCACCTGGGTAGCCTAAGATTGCGGTAATTTCTACTGATTGACGACCTTGAATTTTTTTTAGTTCACTACTACTGTAGTTGACAATTCCTCTAGCAATTTCTCGACCTGTGGTATCGCACAGTTGCACTGCATCAGAGTTGTGAAATTCACCTTCTATTTGGGTAATTCCGGCAGCTAATAGAGATTTTCCGGCTTTGGCGATCGCATTTACTGCCCCTTGATCCAGATAGATTTTACCACAAGGAACTAAACCGTAAGCAATCCAGCGTTTCCGAGCATTACCGGGTTGGGGTTGAGGTTCAAAATGCGTACCTATTGGTTCTCCTATGAGAATTTTCTCAATGTTTCCAGGGTTTTTGCCTTCTGTAATCACTGTGCGAACCCCAGAAGCAGTAGCGATGCGGGCGGCTGCAATTTTAGTCATCATACCACCAGTCCCCCACTGAGAACCGCGATCGCCTGTTTGCACTTCCAATTCTCCTAATTGATCGATGTGCCTCACTAAAGTAATAGGTTGAGCATCGGGGTGACTGCGAGGATCTGCGGAATACAGTCTATCTACATCTGTGAGTAAAAATAGCCAATCTGCCTCTAATAAACTAGCGACTCTGGCGGAGAGTGTGTCATTATCGCCAAATTTTAACTCTTCAATGGCGACGGTATCATTTTCATTGACAATCGGGATGACACCTAACTTTAATAAAGCTGCAAAAGTGTTGTGAGCATTGACATAGCGACTGCGTTGGACTAAATCGCTACGAGTGAGTAATACTTGTGCGATCGGCTGTTGTAGGGAAGTAAACAAATCATCATAGACTCGCATTAATCTACCTTGCCCCACAGCGGCTACTGCTTGTTTTACCGCTATATTCCGGGGACGTTCATGTAGTCCGAGACGGGCACAACCTACACCCACTGCCCCTGATGTTACTAAAATTACATTGTTTCCCGCAGCACGGAGACGGCTAAGAACTTCAACTAACCCAGCAATGGTGGAGAGAGCTAAGTTACCAGTAGAGGGATTAGTTAAGCTAGAAGTACCAATTTTTACAACTATAGTTTGATTCATAAAATCAATTGATTTTAGATTTTAGATTTTAGATCTTATCCAATAGTTGCATTGACAGACATAACTTCATCTTCTGATCTTCTTTGTGCATCTCCCCTGCTCCCCTGCTCCCCTGCTCCCCTGCTCCCCTGCTCCCCTGCTCCCCTGACTATCTGATATGGCGTTTTTTCGCGGGGATAGTTGCGCCGAGGATTTGGGATAGCCAGACTTCGAGAGTGTGAATTGGGTAGGATTGAATTGCTTCTCCGGTAGGGACGATCGGTTCGACTAAAATGGTGAACATTCCCAGACGATTACCTGCTAGGACATCGGTAAATAAGCGATCGCCAACCATTGCTACTTGTTCTATGGGCAAATTCATTTGTGAAACAGCCCTTCGCAGTTTGCGGCGAGAAGGTTTGCTAGCACCAAAAATGTAGGGTACATTCAAAGTTTGAGCAATTCTACCAATTCTCGATTCACTCAAGTTATTACTGACCAGCCACAATTGAGCTACTTGACGAATTTCTTCGACCCAGTGTAATAGTTCATCAGAAGCTTGAGAAACTTTTACAGGTACTAAAGTTTCATCAACATCTAACACCAAACCTTTAAGCTGATAATAGTCTAGAATTTCTGGTGTTAACCGGAGAATTGTGCCTTCTAAAATTAAATCTGGCTGTAAGAGTGCGCCCCAAGACATAAGAATTTATTTGGTAATTGGTCATCATTATAAGGGTGATATTCGAGTTTTTAGTGATGAGTTTTGCCTGATAAAAACTGCTGCGAACAAAACTCATCACTGTCAGGACTTACGCAACTGACATAATTTGTAGGGTGCATCAGAAACCCAAACCCTGATGTTCTCGATCAAATATAAGATCTGACGCACCCGACAACAAGGGTTCAAATGTGACACGCAGCTTTAGTCCTAACTGTTATGGTCTGACTGCCAAATTAACAACTAATTTGGTTGAGGATTTGTCCCTTGGTTTTGTTGTACTCGTTGTCTGCGGATCGCTGCCACAGCTGTTTCATGTTCTGCTAGGGTGCGACTGAAGACATGAGTACCATCGTAACGAGCCACAAAAAACAGATAATCAGTTTTTTCTGGAGTCAGGGTAGCTTGTAAACTAGCTTTTCCGGGGCTGGCGATCGGGGTTGGCGGTAAACCGCGATTCAGATAAGTGTTATAAGGAGAGGGAGTTTTGACTTGCTTAAAAGTCAGGGGTTGATCGGCTGTTTGTTGGATATTTAATCCATATTCAACCGTCGGATCGGCTTCCAGCCTCATGCCTTTTTGCAAGCGTTGGGTAAACACACCTGCAATGCGGGGGCGTTCTGCCGGAATCACCGCCTCTTTTTCTACGATACTGGCAAGAGTCACCCATTGGAGAAGGTTCATCTTAGTTTGTTGGGGATTTTGTTGGTAAATTGGCAGAGCCACTTCCTCAAATCGTTTGAGCATGATATTGATTATTTTTTGGGGAGTGATACCTCCGCTGGCTATTTTGTAGGTGTCGGGGTACAAAAAGCCTTCTAGATGAGGTAGACCAGTGGGTAGCCAAGGAAATTGATCGCGAGGAATTTGCTTGGTAGCAGCGAGAAATTCTTGGGCGCTAAAAAAGCCTTGGGATTCAAAGTAAGCAGCCATTTGCTTGAGATTTCGACCTTCCGGGATTGTAAAGCTAAGTTGTACCACACTACCTTTACTAATTTGCTCAGCAATTTCTACTAAAGACTGAGTGGGTGAAAGCTGGTAAGTCCCGGCTTTAAACACAGCTTTATTTTGTGTATTTAACCAGCGTGCCCAAAGATCCCAAGCATTACTAGAACGAATCAACCCAGCTGATTCTAAGTAACTACCAATTTGTTTGCTAGTGGAACCTGGGGGAATCAGAATTTTTACTGTTTTGTCAACATCTAATGCTTCGTCAGGAGATGACTTAGGTACAGGTGGTGCTGTCGCCCAACTCCACCAAGCCCAACCTTGCCAAGCACTTAGCACTATTACGGCGGGAAATAGTGCTAGATAGAAGAAAGATTTAGAGAAGCGTTGCACAATGCTCATCTGCAAATAGCATTAATGGGGAAAAACAACATTGGTGATTAGTATTGAGCCACTTATCCAATCACAGGGGCAAGCCCCAGTGGAGGATACGAACCAAATGATAAATGACTTATTGACTAATCACCTACACTTTTATTCCATTTGGTTAAACAATTGCTCTTCCAGTAGAGGTTGGACTCGCTGATATTCTTCCTCACCGAGTAATTCTGCTTTCCCATCTTCGTTAAAACGACCGAAGAAAATTAAGGGAGATAAAGGAGTGTAGATGCTGTATTCCTTTTCTTCATGGAAAAAGCTGGCAAGTGGTTGCAGTGCTTCTGGTTCTAAGGAGTTACCGTCTTCGTCTTGGATTTCTAACTCCAGTAGCTCTTCTTCGTCAACGGGGGGCAGTTCGCCTTCTACAGTCAAGACGAAGGGAGTGCGTTTGAGTTTGAGGTTTTTTTCTGCCAAGACAGCTTGAGCGACTGGGTAAATTTTCTCGATCGTTCCTTCATCTTGAACTACTGATAATTCTTCAGCTTCAGGATCGCCGATAAAAATATCTACTGAGGCATCAACTGGCAGGAGAACGAGATATTCATCGTCTTCTAGCTCAATATATTCCTCTACGTAGCAGAGAAGTTCGCGACCTTCTGGATCGATCAAGCTGACGATATCTTCTTCGTCTTGAGAATATAAATTGTCACTGTTGTCAGACATGGTTAGGCTCCAAAGGAGGGGACTGTTGTTGTCGTTTTCGACGTTCGTCCAACCATTGTTGCAGAATTATTGCTGCGGCTTTGCGATCGATCAAATTTTTATTTCTCGAGGGGGATCTGTTTTCGGCTTTGAGGAGTTCTTCGGCTTGAAAGGAGGTTAGTCGCTCGTCTACATACTCTAAGGGCAAGTTTAAGGTTTTAGCATAACTCCGGGCGAGTTTTTGTACTTGTTTGGCTTGGTAGCCCAAGCTGCCGTCCATTGAGTAAGGTAATCCTACGACTAAGATTTCTACTTCTCGTTCTGTGACTAGTTGTTGAAATTTTGCCAGGTCGTCGGCAAAGGATTTGCGCTCTATGGTGGTTAGTCCGGTGGCGATTAAACCTGTGCGATCGCACCCCGCTACCCCAATCCGCTTCCGACCAATATCCAGCCCCAGTGCAGAGATTTGGGGCAGGGAGGCAGGGGGGCAGGGAGGCAGGGGGGCAGGGGGGCAGAGGGGCAGGGGGGCAGGGGGGAGGTTTTGGTTTTCGGTCATAGTTTTAAATTAAGGAAAAGGCAAAAGGCAAAAGGCAGAAGGCAAAAGGCAGAAGGCAAAAGGCCGAGAGCAAGATAAAATTCTTTAATTGTCTCCCCATCTGCCTATCTCCTCTAATCGAACCCATCTCCCCATCTCGCCATCTCAATGGAGCAAGGGGACTCCCGTTACACCCGATAGGGTTAGCGGGAGGGGAATTGCGACCAGCTAACTCAGATTGAGCGCAGCGAATCATCTTTTCATGTTGCATAGTTGTACCCATCATTTCGATGAATGTGCT
>NZ_JBHFNQ010000242.1:0-37375 GCF_041929345.1 Floridaenema aerugineum BLCC-F46 | reverse complement strand
TGGCAACGACCAGATGTGGGGTGACGCAAATGATAGAAATGATCCTACACCGGGCAATGATACTCTATTAGGTGAAGCTGGCAACGACAACCTGCTGGGTGGTAATGGTAACGACATCCTCGATGGCGGTACGGAAGACGATCAACTGTGGGGCGAAGCTGGTAACGACACCTTGTTAGGCGGTGATGGTAACGACACCCTCGATGGTGGTGCTGACAACGATCTCCTGAATGGCGGTGCGGGTGATGACAGCTTGTTTGGCAATGTTGGTGATGACAGCTTGCTAGGCGATGCAGGTCAAGACACCCTGCTGGGCGGTGATGGTAACGACAGCCTCGATGGTGGTGCTGACGATGATACCCTGGATGGCGGAATTGGTAACGATCGCTTGCTAGGCAATGTTGGTAATGACAACTTGCTAGGTGATGCAGGTCTGGACACCCTATTGGGCGGTGATGGTAACGACACCCTCGATGGTGGTGCTGACAACGATCTCCTGAATGGTGGAATTGGTAATGACAGCTTGTTTGGCAATGTTGGTGATGACAGCTTGCTAGGCGATGCAGGTCAAGACACCCTGTTGGGCGGCGATGGTAACGACACGATCGATGGCGGTGCGGACAACGACTTCCTGAATGGCGGTGCGGGTAATGACTTCCTGTTGGGTGGTCTTGGTAATGACACCCTTGATGGCGATGCTGACAACGACACCTTGAATGGTGGAGCGGGTAATGACAGCTTGTTTGGCAATGTTGGTGATGACAGCTTGCTTGGCGATGCAGGTCAAGACACCCTGTTGGGCGGTGATGGTAACGACACCCTCGATGGTGGTGCTGACAACGATCTCCTGAATGGCGATGCGGGTAATGACAACCTGTTGGGTGGTCTTGGTAACGACACCCTTGATGGCGATGCTGACAACGACACCTTGAATGGTGGAGCGGGTAATGACAGCTTGTTTGGCAATGTTGGTGATGACAGCTTGCTAGGCGATGCAGGTCTAGACACCCTGTTGGGCGGCGATGGTAACGACACCCTTGATGGTGGTGCTGACAACGACATCTTGAATGGTGGAATTGGTAATGACAGCCTGTTGGGTGGTCTTGGTAACGACACCATCAATGGCGGTATTGATGACGACACCCTGCTGGGTGGAATTGGTAATGACAGCTTGTTTGGCAATGTTGGTGATGACAACTTGCTAGGCGATGCAGGTCTAGACACCCTGTTGGGTGGTGATGGTAACGACACCCTTGATGGCGGTACAGAAGACGACTTCCTGAATGGTGGTGCGGGTCTGGACAGCCTGTTGGGCGGTGATGGTAACGACACCATCAATGGCGGTATTGATGACGACACCCTGCTGGGTGGAATTGGTAATGACAGCTTGTTTGGCAATGTTGGTGATGACAACTTGCTAGGCGATGCAGGTCTGGACACCCTGTTGGGCGGCGATGGTAACGACACCCTTGATGGCGGTACAGAAGACGACTTCCTGAATGGTGGAGCAGGTCTTGACAGCCTGTTGGGCGGTGATGGTAACGACACCATCAATGGCGGTATTGATGACGATATCCTGGATGGTGGTGCGGGTGATGACAGCCTGTTGGGTGGTCTTGGTAGCGACACCATTGATGGCGGTGCTGACAACGACACCCTGCTGGGCGGCGCGGGTAACGACAGCCTGTTGGGTGGTGATGGTGATGACAGCCTGAATGGTGGTGCGGGTTTTGACAGCCTGTTGGGCGGTCTTGGTAACGACATCATTGATGGCGGTACGGAAGACGATATCCTAGATGGCGGCGCGGGTGATGACAGCCTGTTGGGTGGTCTTGGTAGCGACACCATTGATGGCGGTGCTGACAACGACACCCTGCTGGGCGGCGCGGGTAACGACAGCCTGTTGGGTGGTGATGGTGATGACAGCCTGAATGGCGGTACGGAAAACGATATCCTCGATGGTGGTCTTGGTTTTGATACCCTGTTGGGCGGTGATGGTAGCGACACCCTTGATGGTGGTGCTGACGACGACACCCTGTTGGGAGATGCTGGTAATGACAGCCTGTTGGGTGGTGATGGTAACGACACCATTGATGGCGGTGCTGACAACGACATCCTGAATGGCAATGCGGGTAACGACATCCTGAATGGCAATACGGGCCAAGACACCCTGTTGGGTGGTGATGGTGACGACTTCCTGGATGGCGGTACGGACAACGATTTCCTGAATGGCGAAATGGGTAACGACTTCCTGTTAGGTGGCGATCAGAGTGACACATTGTTTGGTGATGAGGGTGACGACTTCCTGTCAGGTGGTAATGACATAGACATCCTGGATGGTGGTGCAGGTCTCGACTTCCTGTTTGGCGAAGCGGGTAGTGACAGCCTGTTGGGTGGCATTGGTGCTGACTTCCTGGATGGCGGTACGGAAAACGATATCCTGAATGGCGGTGCGGATAGCGACAACCTCCTGGGCGGCCTTGGAAGTGATACACTCATCGGCGGAACAGCTGATCCTACCTCTTTGGAGGAAGACACTTTAACTGGTGGGTCGGACGCAGATACTTTTGTGCTGGGCGATAGCACTGGTGTCTTCTACCAAAACATTCTCAGTCAGGCAATTATTCAAGACTTTGAGGTGGGTATAGATAAAATCCAACTGAAAGGAGCTCTAGCTGACTACTCGCTGGTTCTGGATCTAACGGGTTTAAATACCGAGATTCGGAACGTTACTAATAATGATCTCATCGGTGTTGTGCTTGGCGTAACACCGCTGGCAACAGATTACACCTTTGTTCCGTAGGCTTTTGCTGGCGGAATGACTGTGTGAAGTAGGTAGGTTGGGCAGTACCCAACCTACTGCCTTGTGGTTGATTTTCCGGCAGAAGTTTTGACTTTGGGGTAGGTGGAAAAATACTTCAGAAACCCGGTTTCTTTAAGAAACCGGGTTTCTATTGTGGCGAATACGGGTGAGTGCGATCGCACTTTAATTTGGATGGATGGAGAATTGGCGATCGCTCAGAGCAAGCTACTTAATTTCGATGTAAATTAAGGAGTAATCCCCTATCTTCCAGAAAAAAAGCGATCCATTTCCTCCATTTCGATCTCATACTCTCTATCTTGGCTTCTCAATTCATTAGCATAAGACTGTTGACATCTGTCCTGGCAAGAATTATCAGGATTTCCACCTATATTTGACAAACTACAGGTTGTATCACACTGACCTTTAATACTAGAAGTGAAGATTCTTCTATACTCACGCTTTGCTCGGATTTGAGTTTGCCAAGCACTTCTAAATGATGTTCCAATCTGTTGTCTGGCGCTGGGACAGTTAGGATCTGTATAAAGCGATCTAGCTTCTTGTAACATATAATGATATTCACGTCGATTAGTTACTCCCATTTGACCTACTGGATCTCCGGGAAGGTTGCCTAGAGCTTGATTAAGTTGTGACGTAAGTGAATCGATACGTTCTTGACAAGGATCGATAGAGCTATTGTTTGGTGTTGATTGAATATTTGTTTGATTGTTTTCATTTAGCCATTTTTGAGCTAATTCATATCTATCTTTAATTCCTTTATTATTATATATTTGTGCTGCTGTTTGTACATCGTCTATTCCTTGTTGCTGTTCTCCAAGAGCAAAGCGAGAAACTCCTCTAATTAAGTGAGCATCTGCAAAATTAGAGTGAATTTGCAAGGCTCTATCAGCATCTTCATAGGCTCCTCTATAATCTTTATTATCTAATTTTTGCGCCGCTCGCCTAAACAGCTGAGAGGCATTATCAGGAATGTCAGATACAGGTGATGAGTGACTGTTGGGGTTGATGTACTGTTACCACACCCTGAAATCAACACAGCAAGGATAATAGCTAGTGGCAAAATAGGAGTAAGTAGTCTATACCTGTAATTCATAGTTAAATAGATGAAGGTAAAGTCAAAAGTGAATTGCCAAAAATATGCGTAAATGCGTTTTCTTAAAGAGAGCAGATTTTTTGGTAATAAATTAAATGCGATCGCTTCATAAATTCACTACTCTAATTTACCGTAAGTGAAAAAGGAATAGATACTAACGGCAAGGTTTAAAGTTTAAGAAAAATTACTGCATCCAATTTTCATTTAAAAACATATCTTTGGGCGACTTTCCAATAGCGGGAAAAACGTTTCAAATCAATGTAACCGTCATAATCTAAAAAAGGATCGATCGCCACCACCAACAAATCCAACTCTTTCTCAATTTCCCCACAAATCTCTTGAAATCTCGGACTAGGACTTTCCGCAGTCACCACAGTATCAGCATGATGTTCTTTGGCAAAAGCTAACACCTCATTTGCCACATTACCGCGACGAATCACCACAGGTAACTCCAACAAACATTCATAAATAAAAGTAATTCGTTTCAGACTAATTTGCCATTCTTTAAGTAACGCTTCATCCCAAACCCAAATAGCAGGCGCATCAGGATATGCTAACAAAGCGGGATTTTGAGGACTCAAACAATCACCATGTATCCAAATAATTTTAGTCATTTGTCATTTGTCATTTGTCATTTGTGTTCATCTGTGGTTTAAAAAAGAATCTCAACCTCGCCGTTTTCCTTTTTGCCAACTTTGACTCCCGCTACGATTTTCTAAAGGTGCAGCTTTAGGAAACAAACGCTTTTCCAAATCCTCATAATTTCCCTCAAAATCACATTTACCATATAAAGGACATTGACGACAATAAACTCCTTCTGTATAACGTTCTAAATTTTCCCGATTAAAAAAGTATGGCTTATGACTAAAAGTACTAGCAACCCATTGCCAAGAAAGATTATTACTAGCAGGATCTCCATCTAATAAATGTGATAAAAACCATTTTGCGCCAACTTGCCAACGCACCCTTCGCCAATGCACAATATAGGCTGCTAACCACATTCTTTGATGGTTGTGTAAGTACCCGTGCGATCGCAAATCCGAGCTAATATTATCGATACAAACTAAACCAGTACTTCCCGAAATAATATCTTCTGGAAGAGTATCTGCATAATCTTTAACAGTATAACCAGTTTTGTATGGTTCTCGATCCTGCCAAATTTTATCTCCCAATTGGGCGTATAATCTTTGCCAATAGTCTCGCCAACCCAACTCGTTAATTAATTTGGTAGCATCATCTTGATTTTGCACTTTTCCTAAAACAGTATCACGCACTTCTGCTAAACTGAGTACGCCATAGCGAATATAAGGTGAAAGCTTAGTGACAGCACCAGTTAAGAAATTGCGCGATTTAGCGTAACTTACTGGCTCAATTTTGTCTAGCATTTTCTGGCCTGCTTTCCTTCCACCCAATGTTTCGCTAATATGTTCATCTTGCGTTGTTGCATCGGGAAATTGCTCTCTAAGGTAAGTAACTAATTCATCGCGGTTAGTAAATTCGCGTTGCATATCTTTAGTCATTGTACATCCATTTCCCGTTTTTTCCACTGTTTTTAGGGTAACTGATATCTGAGGAAACCACCAAATTTACTAAACTACTTTTGTTCATCTTTTAGGAGTGAGAATATGCGTTTCCTTCCCCAAATTCCTTTAGTCATAAATTTCAGCCAGCGGAAAAATTGGTCTTTATTCACTGTGTTTTTGTTAATTTTGACGGGAGTTCCTGTAAAAATCTATCCCCAGACAGAAGCACAGGGATTTATTAATAGTGTAAATGCTCAAGAAACTTCCCCAGCAAGTTTTACGCTGGCAAAAACTATTTCTCGGCATTCCGGCGGAGTTAAGGGTATTGCAATTAGTCCTGATGGTGAAACTTTGGTTACAGGTAGTAGCGATCGAACTATTAAAGTTTGGAATTTGCAAACAGGTGAATTACAAAGAACTGTTTCTGGACATACAGCGCCAGTTTTAGCGGTAGCAATTAGTAAAGATGGTACAAGTTTAGTGAGTGGAAGTAGCGATCGCACTATCAGAATTTGGGATTTAAAAACCGGAAGATTGCAAAGGACAATTTCTGGTCATTCCGGCGGCATTTATTCAGTAGCGATTAGTCCTGATGGCAGAACTTTAGTCAGCGGAAGTGGCGACGGAACAATTAAAGTTTGGAATGCCAGAACTGGGAATTTACAACGAACTTTGCGTCCTAATGCTGGGATGATTTTATCAGTTGCGATTAGTCCAGATGGCAAAACGATCGCCAGTGGTAATCAAGATTTAACCGTAAAACTTTGGGATATTACCAACGGAAAATTGCTGCGAAATCTCACCGGACACAGTAATTATGCAGTTTGGTCAGTTGCTTTTAGTCCCGATGGTAAAAGATTAGCTAGTAGTTCCCATGACGGCGCAATTAAAATTTGGAATACGGAAAATGGCGAATTACTAAACACTTTTAAAGATGAAAGTCCGGTTTTTTCTGTAACTTTTAGTCCTGATGGAAACACTCTTGCTAGTGGCGACCAAGCTAGTCAAGTAAAAATTTGGGATATTAGCAATGGAAATGTTTTACAAAGTCTTGCTGGACACGCCGACAAAGTAGAATCAGTAGCTTTTAGTCCTGATGGCAAAACCCTGGTTACTGGTGGTAGTGGCGCTAAAGATACGAGTATTAGAATTTGGCGTTTACAGTAGTAAAGCAGATTGTAGAGACGTTTCATGAAACGTCTCTACTGCTACAAATCTACGGCTTTTTACTACCAAAAACTTGGGCTTTATAATCATCTATTATTTGCCAGAGTTCTTGGCGATTACCAGCATTGAGTAAGTAACGGTAAACAAACCAACCTGAGTAGATAATACCAATTAGCTGAAAGAAAGGTTCAAAGAAGGGAATTTCATTAAAAGTATCCAGTAAGCCTGAGATCACTTTCAGAGCAATGATACTGGCTATAATTGCTCCAACAACTGTTAAAGGTCGTTGATAATCTCTGAAGAAATTACCCACAGAATCAGGTAAGCGATCGAGTATTTCTGAGATTTGTTCACCGAATTGTTGCCACTGAGTTTGGGTGGTGGTGGTAAAATCCGGTTCATCAGGTGAACCTGATACCTTAATTTCTACGTTGGGTAGTTGCACTTCTACTGGGGGGGTGGTTTCGACTTTGGGAGTTTGCATTGTTGGTGAGGGTGTAGGTGGTGTGGGTGGTGTAGGAGGTGTCATCTCTGCTTTTACAGTTAAATTTTCCGTAGTTGTGGACGGTGGGGGAGATGTCACTTCGGTTTTAACCTGTACATCTTCAGGTGGTGGAGGTGCGACTTTCTCCTCTTTTTTCTTAATCGGTTCTATTTCTGGAGGAGTTGGTGTAGTTGGATTTTCAGCTTCAGGTTCCATTTTGATTTTTCGAGAACTACAATTGAAACGAATGCTTACGAAACAAGACTATCAGGATTAAGCGATCGTACTAAAGGACTTAGACATAATTGATAAGATTATTTTAGTTTGTCAAACTTGTGTAACTATCTGTAGCTGGATACGCCCTCTCTCGTAAGCTACATTGTATTGTCTAAATTGTGTTGTGTTTTAAACCAATAGGTATGTCTCACCGTCCAATTTATCTAGATAACCATGCGACTACACCCCTCGACGAACGGGTATTAGCCGCGATGCTTCCTTACTTCCGAGAACATTTTGGCAATCCTGCTAGTATCAGTCATGTCTACGGTTGGGAAGCCGAAGCCGCTGTGAAGGAGTCTCGACAAATTTTAGCAGAGGCGATTCACGCCACACCAGAAGAAATTGTTTTTACTAGCGGTGCAACGGAAGCTAACAATTTAGCCATTAAAGGTGTAGCAGAAGCTTATTTTAAAAAAGGACGACATATTATTACTGTTCAAACCGAACATAATGCTGTTCTTGACCCTTGCCACTATTTAGAATCTTTGGGGTTTGAAGTTACTTTTCTGCAAGTGCAAAATGATGGATTAATTGATTTAACTGAGTTGGTGAAAGCAATTCGTCCTGATACAATTTTAGTTTCCGTAATGACGGCAAATAACGAAATTGGCGTTTTGCAACCTTTAGCAACAATCGGGGCTATTTGTCGAGAAAATGAAGTACTTTTTCACACTGATGCAGCGCAAGCGATCGGCAAAATTCCCTTAGACGTAGAAGCAATGAAAATTGATTTAATGTCTTTGACGGCACATAAAATTTATGGGCCAAAAGGAATCGGTGCTTTGTATGTCAGAAGACGTAATCCGAGAGTGAAATTATCGCCACAAATGCACGGTGGTGGACATGAACGGGGAATGCGATCGGGAACATTATACACTCCCCAAATTGTTGGTTTTGCTAAAGCAGTAGAGTTGGCACTTTCCGAAATGGATTCGGAAGCAAAACGACTGACGAATTTACGTCAGAGGTTGTGGGCAAAAATTTGTCAACTGCATGGCATTGTGTTAAATGGTCATCCGATTCAAAGATTAGCAGGAAACTTAAATATCAGTGTGAAAAATGTAGATGGTGCTGCACTTGCATTGGGATTACAACCAATAATTGCCGTATCTTCGGGATCGGCTTGCACTTCGACGAAAGCTTCTCCTTCTCATGTTTTAACAGCTTTAGGACACTCGCCAGAGTTGGCTTTTGCGTCAGTTCGCTTTGGAATTGGTCGGTTTAATAATGAGTTAGAAATTGACCTAGCCGCCGAACATTTGTGCAAGACTGTTAAACCATTACAGACGGTTTTTAGTTCTATTTAACGGTTGTAAAGTTGAGTTGTTTTTCGTAAGCGATCGCTCAATTCTTCACTCAACAAATCGGAACTAGTAAACCGCCATCGCCAATTTCCCGCATTCACACTAGGGTCATTCATCCGGGCGCGATTATCCAATCCTAAAACATCTTGTAAAGCAATTATTGCTAAATTGGAAACAGAAGCTAGCGCCATCCGAATGAAAACCCAATTGATTTCTTTGATTTCTTGGTAATGGGAATAGCCTAAATATTCTGCAATGTATAGCTTTTCTTTGTCACTCGCTTTTTCCCACCAACCAATTATCGTATCATTGTCGTGAGTGCCGGGATAAACCACAGAATTCGGGATGTAATTATGGGGTAAGTAAGGATTGGTAGAATCATCGGCAAAAGCAAACATTAAAATTCGCATTCCGGGGAAGTTAAAGCGATCGCGCAACTCCTCCACCTCTGGAGTTATAATTCCCAAATCTTCCGCTAAAACCGGGAGATCTCCTAAAGCTTTGCCCAACTTTTCAAAAAAGTCCTCCCCAGGCGCTTTAATCCATTCCCCTTTTAATCCCGTAGTTTCTCCAGCAGGGATGCGCCAGAAAGCTTCAAAACCCCGAAAATGATCGATTCTCACAATATCTACATATTGCAAAGTCGCTTTAAATCTGTCAATCCACCAAGCATAATTCGTGCTTTGTAAATGTTCCCAATTATAAACAGGATTTCCCCACAATTGCCCAGTTTCGCTAAAATAATCCGGGGGAACACCAGCCATCCAAGCAGATTCTAAAGTTTCGGGATCGAGGGCAAAATTTTCTTGATTCGCCCAAACATCTGCGCTATTATGACAAACATAAATGGAAACATCGCCAATAATTTGAATGTTTTTCTCATTGGCATATTTACGTAACGCTTTCCATTGTTCAAAAAACTTAAATTGTAAGAATTGATGATACAAAATTAAGTCTTTTAAAGCTGACTTTTGTTCTTTAATTGCTTGCGGTTCTCTTCTAGCAATTGCCTTTTCCCAATAATTCCAAGCTTGTCCATTATGCACTTCTAAAAGTGACATAAAAAGGACATAATCATCTAACCACCAAGCTTGTTCCTGACAAAAGTTTTCTAATTCAGGATTTTGCCGATCTTTGATAGTTAAGCGAAAGCGATCGAACGCTAATTTCAAATACTCATATTTATGGGGAATTACTTCGTCGAAGTTAACGCGATCGTAAGCACCTTTTTCACTCGCCGCAACAGGTTTTAATTCCTCCGATTTTAGCAATCCTTCACTTACTAATTTTTCCAAAGAAATCATCAACGGATTGCCAGCAAAAGCACTATAATTCATAGTATAAGGCGAGTGTTCATATCCCGTTGGCCCTAACGGTAACACCTGCCAAAATTTTTGACCGCTTTCAACTAAAAAATCCACAAAATTATAAGCTGCTTGTCCTAAATCACCAATGCCAAATTCGCCCGGTAAACAAGTAGGATGTAGTAAAATACCACTAGAACGCTGCAAAGTCATAGTTTCCCATAAATAAGAAATAGAAGCTCACAAATTTGAGCTTAAACCAAAGAGATAATTTCCCTTTACCTACCGGATAATACTAAATCTTCGCAGTCTCCAGCATAAGCCTTAAGAGTGATTTTCAGAGCAAAGCCTACATAAAGTTAACCTTTGCATATAGTATGGGTGTTCGCGTAGCGTGTCCCTATCTTTAATTTAGCTATTAATCTAGCTATTAAGTAGGTGTAAATAAATAAAGTGATAATAGTTATTTAAGGATGGGGCGGGCAGGATGCCCACCCCACAGTAGGGGCAATTCATGAATTGCCCCTACTGTGGGGTGGGCTCTCCTAGCCCGCCTCAGTTTTCACTTTATTTATATCTACCTACTTATTTCACAAAGATTTCTTCACTGTCCAAATGCGTCCATAGTTACTAGGAATAGTTAACCAATATTCTTGCTCGCTGGGAACATTAGTCAAATTATTTACTCCATGCAGTTGTTCTTGGTAATCTCCACTAATAGGAAACCAGAAAGGAACTGTTTGATCGGAATTACCAAAATTGAGTGCTACCAAACTAAAACTTTTACTGTCATAGCGTGAGAAAAGCAACACATTTTTTGATTGATAACGGTCATAATTATTATAAAAGAAATGTTCACCATTCCGAAATTCGGGATGTTGGTTACGCAAATGAATCAAGTTTCTAACTAAAGAAATTACACTTTGACCAATTGGGTCATAAAAATAATCCCAACGTACTGGACGGAATAACATTACTCGTCCAAATCCCGCATAAGGAAGGTAATAATTTTCCCCTAATTCTTGACCTTGCCAAAGTAAAGGAATACCTTTAGCAGTAAACATTCCTATCAAATAAGGTTGTACTTTGTACCATAAATCTCGATTACCTTCTTGGAGTAATTCATTATCTCGAAATATGGTGCCAAAGTTGCAGACAAAGCGGGAATGGTCGTGATTTTCTATGTATTGTAGTGCGGTTTTGCTGATGCGATCGCCATTCCTTACTTCCTCAGTAGGATAACCCTCTAAACCAAACTGAAAACCCAATTCTGTTAAAGAAAAACGATTACCAGAAGCCACTCCCTTAGCCGCATCCAAGGTCGAATTTTGCCAAGTGCAGTTGCTATAAGTTTTTTCCAAAATTCCCTTTGGTTCTTCCAATTGTTCCGCACATTGAATCAAGTTAATCTCGCCATTGTGGAAAAACTTTTGCCAATGTCCCCCAGCACTTTGCTTTTGTTTAACTGTTTGATATGTCTGATAAGTTAAATTAGCATAACCTTTTCCCGTAGCACCATCCCAGTAATTAGGGACGCAATCATAGCGAAATCCATCAACATGATAACGGTCTAGCCAGTAGTAATTAACTGTAAAGAAAAAGTCTTGAGTAAACTGACGATTAAAATCAGTACTTTCCCCGAAGTAATCTTTGGCGAATGCACCCATAAATGGATTTTCGTAATAACCTAATTGCCTATAAATATAGCTGTAAGGAAAATGTTCGCTGGTATGACCATAAACTACATCTAAAATTACCGCTATGTTTCTTTGGTGTGCTGCATCAATTAATTCTTGCAGGTTCTTTCTGTTACCAAATCTTTCATCGACACCAAAATTACCTATAGGTAAAAATCCCCAATCTACAGTCATTCCCACATTAGAAACTGGCATGATTTCTAGGCAATTAATTCCCAAATCTGCCAGATAATCCAATCGTTCAATTGTCCCAGCAATATCACCACCAAATTCGTTAATCATTAACTCATACATCACCAAATCTTGGAGTGCAGGAGTTTTCCAAACTAATTCATTTTCACTCCATTGATGGTCTTGATATCCCAAGGTAATGGCAGATAATTTACCGATACCAAATTCTCTGGCGAATGGATCGATAATCCAATCAATTTCTCCTCGATTTGGATTAAACAAACAATAACGATAAACGTATTTACCAGGAGTTCCCCAAGCAGATTTAGGATGGGGTTTTGGGTGATTTTTGATGTTTACTGTAGCTGACCAATAATCGCCGTATTCGGGATCGATCGCATAATTTAAAGAAAATTCTACTGGTTGAATAAATTGGAGAAATTGATCCTGTTCATGAATAATTTTCACCTTTAATTGATTACCATTATTAGCAGAAACCCAAGGCAAAAATAACCCAAAATTAATCACCCCATCGGAGATTTCTCTAGCGCCTAACTTATCTAATGGTAAAAGTTTCATTTGATGTTATGTTACCTTTATGTCTGAAATGTGGTTCAAGTTCCTTATTCAGTAGTCAACTATCAACTCCCGGAATTTTTACTAATTTACCACATAACGTGATTTCTTTCTTTAACCACTCGCTGATAAACATCTTGAGTCTGTAAAGCTAAACCAGCCCAACAAAACCGCTGTTTCAAATCTTTGTAAGCATTTTCTACTAAATGCTGTGATAACTCTGGATTACGCAAAACTTCTAAAATTCCCCAAGCTAAGGAATCCGCATTATTTGTCCAAGTTACGATCCCAGTTTTACCATGTTGCACTACTTCCGGCAAACCGCCTGTATCTGAAACTACCACAGGTACTTTCGCCGCAAAACTTTCTAACGCCACAATTCCAAAAGGTTCATAAAGACTGGGAAAAACCGCACAATTAGCAATAGTTTGGAATTTATTCAAATCTTCATCAGACATGAAACCAGTAAAACAACAATTATCCCAAATTCCAATTTGCCAAGCTTGTTTTTTAAGATGATCGGTGTTACCACCACCAACGATCACAATTTTAACTTTTCCTTTCATTTCCCAAATTACTCTAGGTGCAGCATTTAACAGCAACCAAACACCTTTTTCGTGAGAAATTCTCCCCACATAATAGACAATTTTTTCATCATCTTTGGCAAAGCGGCGACGAAATTCTTGGCGATCGAAACCGTTACCATTTTTCTTTTCGGCGCGAATGCCATTATAAATGACATCTATTTTATCTTGGGGAGTAACTAAAACTCTGCTGACTTCTTGGCGCATATATTCCGTGCAAACAATCACTCGCCAAGATTCATAAGTCAAGCGTTTTTCCTTTTCACAAATGTAACGTTGCTGATAATTATGAATTCCATTATAACGACCATATTCTGTGGCATGAATCGTCGTTACTAAAGGAATTTTGAAATAATGTTTCAGAGCGATCGCCGCATCTCCTACCAACCAATCATGAGCATGAATGACATCAAATGGCCCCTCTTCCATAATCAGTTTTCCGCCATGAACACCCATGCTATTATTCAAATTGCCAACCCAGTGCAGAAAATCATGCCCCCAGCTTACTGGTACCCGGTGTATATGTATCCCTTCTACCAATTCATACATCGGTGCTTCCCCGAACTCTGATGTAATCAAATGGACTTCATGCCCCAGTTTGACTAATTCCGGGTATAGTTCTGCTACGTGACGAGAAATTCCTCCCACAATTCGCGGCGGAAATTCCCAAGATAACACCAGAATTTTCATCAGTACCAATTCCAATAAGCTAAGAGAGTTTAAGTAAGCTACATTACAAACCAATACTATCAGTATGGTCATTGTAGCTTACCGAGTTTAGTTATGTTAAGAAAATCTTTCCCTGGTTGGCTCTAACACTTGGGTTTATTTAAGATTGGCGTGATTTCCTTACGGAATATCTGCCATGCAGAAACAGCATCGGGATTAGATTGTGCTGCTTTCTGCATAAGAATAACTCCATCTTCAAAGCCAATTATTCCGTATAAGCCATTACCAAATATCTTATCAATAGTTCGCACGCTATCTTGTAAAATTTGGCAATCGGTTTTAAAGGCGACTTGGTATTTGTTTAATTGCCATAAATCTGCGATCGCATAATCTACACTTACCACCTCTTTGAGATCGTTACGAAACTGCAAAGCTGGAAACCTAATAATCTCCCGTCTGCCAGACAGATGAGGCACTATATAAGTAGTTGCTGCCACACTCCCATCTGCTGGAATTCTATCTAATAGGTTACGAATACTACCTGCGTGCTTCCACTGAATATTTATTGGTACATATACCAAAGGGCGAATTGAGTCAGGTACCAGAAAAGATAGAGTACGATTTGGGTTAGAAGTGAAAGTAAACACCAGCGAAAGGCAGATACAAATAATCCAAAACCTCTGCATCGATAATTTCAGCAATTTCGGGTGTTTTTCCCACCAATTAACCAACTTACCAATTGTTTCTTCCACACCCCGAAAAATTGGGTAAGCAAAGAAATGACGTAAAGAAATTAAACCACCAGCGATTAAATCTCTGACAGGCGCATCAATTAATTTTTCCCTTCCGGCTGCCCACCAAAGAATTGTACCGTAGCAAAGTCCCGGAACCACAGTCATAGCGTAGCGAATATTAATTGCTAGTACCGACTGACCTTGACCCAAGAGTAATTTTAGCAAAGGAAAACCTGCGATCGCCCAAGCCGTCGGCGAAACAGCAGGGACAAAAGCAAAAGGCAACCAATGTGCCAAAAAATAAGTGATAGTTCGGTCGAGCGGCGTAATTAATTCTACAAACAACCGCCAAGGATTCGTAACCATTCCCCAGATAATTTCTACAGTAGAAGCCTCAGTTCCCTGGGCATACTGACCAAACCTTTCCATCATAAATCGTTGGGAAATATCCGCCGAAAATATGGGCATAATTAGGTTAGTCAACACCAGCATATAACCAAAAGCCAGAACACAAACCCCTAAACCAATCCGGGGAAATCTCCGGCTAGCCATCATGTAAAAACCCACACCAAATAAACTCACTCCCCCATCTTCCCTGACTGCTAAAATCAGTACAGCCAATAAACCAAACAGCCACCACCAACGTTTTTCCATCGCCAAAAGTAACCCAAACATAAATAAGGGGATTTGGCAGATATCATGGAAGTTAGAGAGAGTAGGGCCGATAATTGCATTAGCACCATAAAAACCAAAAGTAATTATTGCTGCCAGACGTGGTTGCAGATATTGTCTAGCTAAGGAGTACAAAACTAAACCAGCAGCAGTAACCAAAGTAACCTGCAATACAGTCAAGGTTGTAGGAGCGGGAAACAATGAGTACAAGGGTATCCAGAGCAACAAAGCTGGTGTGAAATGCTGCCCTAACCTGTGATAAAACACAGACGGTACTTCACCGTTGTGGACTACGTTCGTCGATAACTGGGAGGACAGAGAACTTTGAAAAAATCGACCGTGAATCCCATTCCAAAACACCTGATTAAATATTCCTTGGTCGTAGGAAGCGTAAAACGTGAAATAACGATGCAGAGTCAAACCCAACATCAGCACGAAAAACGCGCTCGCTACAGCAATCACCCCTCTGAAATAGGGATATTTCCTCCCGTTTAGTACCATCACTCACTTAACATTCAACGCCGATGATCAGCCTCTCACATTGCTTTCAATTACTCAAGATACTACCGACAATGCTTTTACCACCCCCGGTTTGACATGGCATAGCCACTTTCGGGTCAAAATAAATACAGTTTTCAATAGTACCAGGCTCCGCAAGTACCCAAAACGCGATAGCTTATAGATATAGGAGTTATGGGTAAGCTATTCTACCTGGAACAGGTTTCGCGATCGTCAACTTCTAGAAAAGGTTTAACAATTTGTCCGCCGTGGTGAATAGAGATTGCATACCAACAGATGCTGAAAAATTAACTCATCCCCAAACGCCTCTACAGCTATTATTATTTGTAGACCAGCGTCCGAGTTCCCATGAGCAACTACAGCGGCTTCTTGTCTATCTAGAACATCTCAGGAGTGATTACCCCTTTGAACTTGAGATAGTCGATGTTGGACAACAACCATACCTCGCCGAACACTTCAAACTAGTAGCAACACCAGCCTTAGTCAAAATTCACCCACCACCACGCCAAACACTAGCAGGAAGTAATTTACTCACCCAGTTACAAGATTGGTGGCCTCGTTGGAAAAACAGTGCCGAAGATTACGTAAAACTGCACGAATGGCCTAACAGTAATACTCAAAATACCCCTTGCTTCGCTGATTTTGCCGAACTGATTCGCCTCTCAGAAGAAATATTTCGCTTAAAGAAAGAGAAAGAGGAATTGCAACAGCAATTGCAGTTTAAAGACCGCATCATTGCCATGTTAGCTCACGATCTTCGCAACCCGCTAACTGCTTCCTTAATCGCCCTAGAAACACTACAAAATAATTACAACATTGAAACCGGATTCAGCCCAAAATTATCACCCGCTTTAACCATGCGTTTAATTAAACAAGCGCGGATGCAATCTCTCAATATTGAACGGCTGATTACTGATATTTTACAAGCAGCACAGGGAAGTTGTGCCGAACTGCGTATTTTACCGAAAAAGCTAGACTTAGCTGTACTTTGCAAAGATGTAATCGATTGTTTAAAACATCGATTTGAAAGCAAATCTCAAGACTTAAAAACTGATATTCCCAATGACCTGCCTTTAGTTTACGCTGACCCAGAAAGAGTGCGTCAAGTGTTAGTAAATCTTTTGGATAACGCCAACAAATATACTCCCGAAGGTGGTACAATTGAAATTTCTATCTTACATCGAACTACCCAAAAAGTTCAGGTTAGTGTAGGTGACAATGGTCTTGGTGTGCCTGAAGAAGACCGCGAAGCTATTTTTGAAGAACACTATCGCCTCAAGCGCGATCGAGATAAAGAAGGATACGGAATTGGTTTATCCCTTTGCCAACGTATTATTCGCGCTCACTATGGTCGAATCTGGGTAGATTCTGTGGCAAAAGGTGGCAGTTGTTTTAGTTTTACTCTTCCTGTTTATCGTTAGTTATTGGTCATTTGTCATTAGTCATTGGTCATTGGTAAAGAGATTGACAAATGACTGAGGAATTGGCTATTTCATATAACATCAGTTTTCCTATTTGTATTAGTGATAAGCATTATCAAATCTCTCTTAAAGCTTGAATAATTTGTAAATTAGCTATGGGAAACTCGTAACTAGGTAATTCATCCACTGTCACCCAGCGAATTTCATCACATTCTATGGGCTGAGGTTCTCCACTTTCATGGCGACAATGATAGACATTTAATGTTACATGAAATTGGCTATAAGTGTGGTCAATAGTAATTAAATGGTCGCCGATTTCTACTTTAATAGCTAACTCTTCTTGAATTTCTCTTTTAATACAATCTTGTACAGTTTCCCCAGGCTCTAACTTGCCACCCGGAAACTCCCACAATCCTCCCATTAATCCTTCTGGGCGACGGCGATCGATCAAAATTTTACCTTGTTCGTTCCAAATAACAGCAACACCGATGATTTTGTGAGGTAGGGAAATCGTTTCTGACATGGGCAAGGGGGCAGGGGGGCCAAGGGAGCAGGGGAGCTTCAGAAGAGGATTAAGGTAATGTTTCCATTAATGGTTGATCTCCCTACTTTCTTGATTTTGAGAAAGTGGGGAGAATCAGGGAAGTTTTTTAGGCAAAATGTTTAGTACTTAAAAGGGTTTTTTCTGGGTAATTTGATTTTCTATTCAGGCAAGCAATTAAGTTAGCTAATCCTCTTTGATCGCACTATTGGGCTTCTGAGGAGTTGGCTTCTGTTGCTTGTAAAGACTTCTCGAAAGCCATTCTTTGTTCCGCATTCCGCAGGAAGTAACCGCTAATCATCGCTGACGCTAATAACCGTCCTAAATGCTCACGATTAGTGGTAATCGTAATCCCAAATTGCTCGGAAGGTAAATTTCCCAAAAGTCCAATGATATTACGTTCCATCACCTGAAATACATCTCCAGATGTAGGTTTAGAGAGTTGAGCGATCGTTTCTGGACTCAGGGATTGTACGTATTGCCACAGCCAATTATTTGATTCTGGCTCATCTCCTGAGAATTCCGGGTATCGATTGGATGGATGTTTCACTTGATTATCTCCCTTTTACTTGCAGCCGCTTCAGTTTTTGGTTGAGATGTTCTGGCAGCAGTCTATGGTTCCTAGCACGAAAATGACTACTTAAGAGTTTCTTTTTCACTACTCTAGCAGTCTATTTATAAAAATGGCATCTTTTAAAATTCAGATTCAAAATCAAGAAATTCACTGAGCAACACTATTATTTCAGTGAATTTCCGATCTTAACTGGCGATAAATTCATCGATGTCAGCTTTACGTTTGCGGAGTTTGGTGAGTGCTTCCCGTTCAATTTGGCGGACTCTTTCGCGGCTAATATTTAGGCGATCGCCAATTTTTGCCAAAGTCAACGCTTGCCCATCTTCCAAACCAAAACGCATTGCCAATACCTGCTGCTGCTGCGGTGTTAACTCTGCCATCAGCTTTTCCAAATCTGTATGCAGAGCCGACTGAACAGCAAAATCTTCTGGTGAAAGACCAGTATCTTCTAAAAGCTCTCCCAATTCTGTATCTTGGTTATCTCCGACGCGCAAATCTAGTGATAATGGTTGACGCGCTCTTTCTAAATATTCCCGGACTTGTTTGGGAGTTAAATCTAGTTCTTTTGCCAATTCTGCTGCTGTGGCTGCTCTGCCCAACTGTTGGGAAAGTTGCCGTTGCGCTTTTTTAATTTTATTGAGTTTTTCAGTAATATGAATTGGTAAGCGAATCGTGCGGCCTTTTTCGGCGATCGCCCGAGTAATCGCTTGGCGAATCCACCAGTAAGCATAAGTAGAAAATCGGTAGCCTTTGGTGGGGTCAAATTTTTCTACACCCCGCTGCATCCCGATACTACCTTCCTGAATCAGATCCAATAAATCTACATTACGTTTTATGTATTTTTTGGCGACTGATACTACCAGCCGCAAGTTAGCTTCCACCATCTTACGCTTGGCGTATTCACCCTCTCTCTCTATCTGCTGCAATTCGGTCTCAGACAGACCACAGTGCTGCGCCCACTCAGCAAAAGTGGGTTCATGACCTAACTGAGCAGCCAAAGATTCTTTCTCAGCCTGCAAAGCCGTTAAGCGCTGTACTTGCTTACCGTACATAATCTCCTGTTCGTGAGTCAGCAAGGGAACCCGACCAATTTCACGAAGGTAGGTGCGCACAAGATCTGTTGATGTCTGACTGGTCTTCATGGCGCTTTACTTTAAGTATTATTAACAATTGTAACGTTTATGAGTGGATTTGTACAGCGTCTTGTATGTACTCCTGGCACTATTTAGCACCAGTCCCCTCGCTTTGGTAAAGGCGACGAGGGATTAGATTATAGAGGGTACAGCACGAACTAAGTAAAAATTGCATCCTGTAAAACAAAATCGTAATGATTTTAGGGGGGACTGGGGACTGGGGTTAGGGGAGTCAGAGAGTTTTGAGTTTTGAGTTTTGAGTTTTCCTTTCTGCCCCCCTGCCCCTCTGCCCCTCTGCCCCTCTGCCCCTCTGCCCCCCTGCCTTTGAAAATTTACCCAAGGGATCTGGCTTATAATCGCAGGTAGTGCAACAATAATCCATAAATTTTTGATGAAGAGTTGCACCATGACGATCTCAACAGTATTACAACGTGCGTTTGACCAAGGTTACGCTTTAAAGGTTATCAGTGGGTTAAATAACTTCGATCGCCAGCGAGTAGCAGCAATTGTAAAAGCTGCCGAAATGGGGGGAGCTACCTTTGTTGATATCGCCGCTGATGCAGAATTGGTGAGACATTGCCGCCAAATTACTAGCTTACCAATTTGTGTTTCGGCTGTAGAGCCAGAATTGTTTGTTACAGCAGTAGAAGCGGGAGCAGATTTGATCGAAATTGGTAACTTCGATAGTTTCTACGCTCAAGGACGGCGTTTTGAAGCTCCAGAGGTATTGGAGATTACTAAGGAAACGCGATCGCTCCTTCCCCATATTACCCTCTCTGTCACCGTTCCCCACATTTTAAGTCTGTCCGAACAAGTACACTTAGCCGAAGCACTAGTCAAAGCAGGCGCAGACATCATCCAAACTGAAGGCGGTACTAGCGCTGCCCCCACCCACCCAGGCACATTGGGCATGATGGAAAAAGCTGCCCCCACCCTAGCCGCAGCCTACGAAATTTCCCGTGCCGTTTCAGTACCAGTGTTGTGTGCTTCCGGCATTTCCAGCGTTACCGCACCCCTAGCCATCGCCGCTGGAGCCAGAGGCGTTGGTGTTGGCTCTGCCATCAATCAATTAAACAGCGAAGTCGCAATGGTAGCAGCCGTTCGCAGCATCGTTGAAGCGCTGGCGCAAGAAGGCAGAAGGCAGAAGGCAGTAAAGTTTTAAGTTTTGAGTTCTGAGTTTTGAGTTAGGGAGATAGGAAGAGTTTTAAGTTTTGAGTTTTGAGTTAGGAAGATAGGAAGAGTTTTAAGTTTTAAATTCTCCGAGAGCTCAAGAGCCCCCCTGCTCAAGAGCCCCCCTGCTCAAGATCTCAAGAGCCCTCCTGCCCCGAGATCCCCCCATCTCCCCATCTCCCCTGCATTAAGCCAGAGCATCTTTTAGGGCATAAACTACCTGTTCCTGTTGCTCTTTGCTTAATTCGGGGAACATGGGCAAAGATAAAACTTGGTGGCAAACTTGTTCAGCTACGGGAAAACTGCCTGGTTGATAGCCTAAATTTTGGTAAACTGGCTGCAAGTGCAGGGGAATGGGATAGTAAACCATTGAAGTAATACCTTGCTGCTGCATTTTAGTGCGTACTCGATCTCGCCTGGAGTTGGGATCGGAGGTTTGATCTTGGTTTTCCGGGGCTAAAATGCGAATAGTGTATTGATTCCAGACACTTTTCCCACCTGGTAAACTCTGAGGTAAAACAATTCCGGGGAGTGGTGCGAGTAAGTTTTGGTAACGGGCTGCTACTTGAGAACGTTGGGCATTCCAGGCTTCCAAATGTTCTAATTTGACTTGGAGAATGGCAGCTTGTAGAGCATCTAAACGGCTATTTACTCCGATTTCTTCATGGTAATAGCGACTTGGAGAACCATGCTCTTTTAACATTCTCACGGTAGCGGCTATTTTGCGATCGTTGGTAGTAATTGCGCCTCCGTCGCCGAAAGCTCCTAAGTTTTTGGTGGGGAAGAAGCTAAAGCAACCGATATGACCTATGCTACCAATTTTGCCGTCGCTCCAAGTCGCCCCCGTAGCTTGAGCACAGTCTTCGATAACAAATAGATTATGCTTTTGCGCCACTGCCATCAACCAAGTCATATCCACAGGTTGCCCAAACAAATGCACTGGTATAATTGCCTTAGTTTTACTGGTGATGGCAGATGAAACTTGGTTAATATCTAAATTAAAAGTTTGGGCATCAATATCGACAAATACTGGTGTTGCGCCGACTGTACTAATTGCCTCTGCGGTGGCTATAAAAGTAAAAGGCGTGGTAATCACTTCATCGCCAGCGCCTATCGAGAGCGCCCGCAATGCTAAGTATAGGGCATCGCTACCAGAATTACAGGAGACAGCTTGGGAAACTCCAATGTAAGCCGCAAACTGTTGCTCAAAGTTTTCTACTGTGTTGCCACCAATATAACGACCAGAAGCCAGTACGCTCAATACGGCTGTATTTATTTCTTCCTCAATGGTTTTGTATTGCTGGGCTAAGTCAATAGGGGGGATGTTGTTCACTCGATTACCAGAAATTTTAAAAGAGTTTTAGCGATAAAGAATACCACTACTAGGAATTGCTAGTACAAGAAGGCTCCAAGCCAAGAAAGCTTATATAGTACTCAAATTAATATAAGGCTAGTCAGTTGCTCAAAGTCAAGAATAATTCTTGCTAGTTAGCGATCGATAATTGCGATCGAACAAAGATAAGATAATTATTCCATTACTCTTGCTCCCCTGCTCCTTTGAGTTCCCCTACCCCCTTGCCTTTTGAAAATACAGGAAGTTGACGAGTGGATTTAATTCAACTTGATCCCATAAAATTAGTTATATCCTTGGGGCTAATCGTGGTTGCCATTGGGTTGTCGGCTACGCAAAAATTAGGGTTGTCATGGTCGATCGCCAGAAGCACGATACAAACGATCGTACAACTATTAGTGGTAGGCTACTTTCTGGCAGCAGCTTTCGAGTTTAAGAATCCTTGGGCTGTTTTGCTGGTTGTAGCTGTCATGTTGACAATTGCTGCCACAGTCGCCCGCAACCGAGTTAATCAAAGAATACCGCAAATATTGCCCGTTGTTTGGCTTTCGCTGTTAATTAGCACCACCTTAACTCTGGTTTATATTAACCTTTTAGTACTACAACCAAGACCTTGGTATGAACCTCAGTATTTCATACCCCTAGCCGGAATTTTACTAGGAAATGCCATGAATGGTGCGGCTATTGCTCTAGAACGTTTGACTAGTTCCCTCAACTCTAATCGTTTAGAAATTGAAACTCATCTCAGTTTAGGTGCAACTCCCCAACAAGCTGTTGCTTTGTACCGCAAAGAAGCAATTAAAGCGGCAATGATTCCTAATTTAAATACTATGTTGGTTGTGGGCGTGGTAACTTTACCGGGAACTTTTACCGGACAACTTTTAAGTGGAGTATACCCTTTAGACGCGGCTCTTTACCAAATGCTGATTTTGTTCATTCAGTTATTTGCCACTTTAATCACCACTTTTTTAGTAACTCAAGGCATTTCCCGACAAGTTTTTAATTGGGCAGAACAGTTAAAGATTTAGTGAGAGAAGGAACAGGCAAAAAGAGGTAGGTTCGCTCAGAGGAGGTAGTTAGTTAAATAAATTATTTTCTCCCCATCCCCCCATCTCCCCATCTCCCCATCTCCCCATCTCCCCATCTCCCCATCTCCCCATCTCCCTCAACTAGGTTTAGGAGTATACTTGCCAATTAAAGCGCGAGTGTGATCGTAAATTTCTAGGGGTAAAACGGAATTTTCGCTAATTGCTTCTAGTGCTGATTGTAGAGTTTTTAAGTGATCGTCTACTCCGGCTAAGGTGTTAGCATCGCCATTTATGCCAGCACTCATGGCGGTTCTTCTGACGCTATTTACATAGGTGGGTGTGAGGTAAACTTTAATGCCTTGACGAGTGACTATGTGATCGCAAATTTTCGGGGAAACGTTGCAAACTCGGTTTAAGTCAGTGTTAGCTTTTTGCCAAACTAAGGCAACTTTTAATCTGTCTTGAGCTTGATTTAAACTGCTGCTGTAACTATCAATTAGTGGTTGAGCTATTGTATAGTAAAAAGTGCCTTTGGGGACTTGTTGCGCGTAAGTTAAAGCTCGTCGCCAACTGGATACTGCATCTGACAATTGATTTCTTTGTTCTTGGTTTTGGGCGAGGCTGGCTAGGGTGAGGGATTGATTATAAATGTTAGCAGAAATTTGTTCTTGATTTCTGCGATCGCGCACCGTTGCTAATTTCGTTTGGTAATTATCCAATAATTCCTGGGCTTCTTCATGCGCTGTGACAGTTTTGGGAATTGATGATAGAGTAGCGATCGCTTTTTCCCAAATCGATTCTACTTCTTGCCAATTTTCTAATGATTTTGCTGACACTTGCCGCAACTCTGCTGTTTGTGCTGCTTGCTTAGCAGCAACAATCTTATTTTCCGTAGTTTCCTCTAAATTAATTCTTTGATTTATTTCTCCTGAATTATTCCGATAAGTCAGCAGCTTTTTTTGAGCCATAGCATAGACTGGGCTAGTTTTGGGAACTTGTTTGAGTAAAGCAACTGACTGCTTCCAAAGTGAGTTTATTTCCTGCCATTCTTGCGTTGAATGAGGATAATTTTGGCTGTTTTCTGCTGCTTCATCTGCCTTTTTCATCGCCATTAAAACCGGATCGATCGCATTAGCTTGGTTTTGATAATAGGGCAAGAATTTCTGTGCTTCACCATAATAACTAGACCAAGGGGGAATACTTCCTAATAATTGAGTAGCTGTGGCTAATTTCTGTTGAGATCTTTCTAAATCTTGTATGCTTTTGGCTTTTTTAATAGTTTGGTTTGCTTCTTGACCAAGTTGTTTTGCCGTTTTAATTTGGGGGCATGAGCCAATTACACAAGGACGACTAAACGCATAAAGACTGCTTAAAAAAGCAACTACTGTCACCGTAGCAGCTGCAATTACAAACTTGGGTGATAATAAAATCTCTTTTCTTTCTGTTTGGGGATTTCCTCGGCTTTCCGGGGTTATTGGGGCTTCATAAATCTGTTCTGGATCTGGTAATGATTGAGTAGGCGGTTCTTCCAAAGATAAATCTGCCATTGAGTCTGATTCAGTTTCAGATTCGGCAACTAAATTGTTTAACGAAGTTGATTCATCCGGCTTTTGCTCCTCTATTTTTAAGGTAAAAAAGAGGAAATTACTATCATTCTCTTGCTCTATTTCTTCAGTTTCTTCTGTTGGATCGGATGCTTTACCTAACCAGCGAAATAAATCATCAAAATCGTCATCATCATTATCATTTAAATCTGCATTGTTTAACCAAGCTGTTGATTTTTCAATGATAAAATCTTGCATAGCACGGGGTTGTTTTTGCCCTACTGCTCGCAAATAAAGCCGAACTTTTTCTGTAAACTCAGGTTGAGCTTCCTGGATAGTTTGCTGTAGCACCCGAAATATTGGCTGCGCTTCCGGCGCTACGGACTGGGAATGTTGCGCTAGCACCAATAGCACATCGTTTTGCAACATACATCTTACCTGAAGGCGAACTTCCCCCGCCAATTCAGCTTGTAAGCGTTCTTGTAAAAATTTGGCTAGTTCTTGGAGTTCACTGGGTCGGACTGCTGTTTGCATATTACACCACCTAATTTATTTATAGCAAAGGAAGAATTTGATATCTTGGTCTTGAGATGGGCGAACTGCGTCTAAATTTATGCAATTCCTAATAATAACGAGTTCTCTTGACTGACGATCTGATCTATTTAATTCAGAGTACACAATTAGCCAAACCTTTTGGTTTAATCAATCTTTTAGTTTAATGCCATGTCTAAAAATCACATTCCATTGTCTCAACAAGTTGTATTAATTACCGGAGCTTCTGCGGGAATAGGGGCTGCGTTGGCTCAGGTTTTAGCCCAAAATTTCCTGGGAATACGATTGGTGTTAGCGGCTCGTAACCAAGAAAAGCTGACTCATGTTGCCAATTACTGTAGCAAAGCTGGGGCCGAAGTGATGATAGTTCCTACAGATATGTCCCAAATTGAAGAAGTGGAAGCTTTGGCGCGAGCGGCTGTGCTACGTTTCGGCGGAGTGGATATTTTGGTGAATAATGCTGGCTATGGTCAAATGGGGCCAATAGAGTTAATTCCGGCGGCGGCGACAAGGCGACAGTTTGAAGTGAATTTATTAGGCCCATTGGCTTTAATTCGGGAGTTAATTCCTGTGATGCGCGATCGCGGTGGTGGCAGAATTGTTAATATTAGTTCTTTGGGAGGAAGATTGGCATTTCCCTTTGGCGGTTTGTACAGTTCCTCTAAATTCGCTCTCGAAGGTCTGAGCGATGCTCTACGTATGGAGTTGGAGCCATTCAACATCAAGGTTAGCGTGATTGAGCCGGGGCCTGTGACTACGGAATTTTTTGATGTCGCTGGTAAAGGGGTGCTCGAAACAGTCGCAGATCCCGAAAATACTCCCTACCGCGCCGCTTTCCGCCAGTTGGAAAAACTCCAAGAACGAACTAGTAGTCGCGCTTGGACTGCGGAACGAGTAGCCCAGGTAATTGTGAGATCGCTCACAGATAATAATCCTCGACCAAGGTATACTGCTGCAACTGCTGGTGATTTTTTGTTGTTTATGATGACCAAAGTATTACCTACAAAATTTGTAGATCGCTTTTGGCAAAAGTTTTATGGCATCGATTTAGTGGCCCAAGATTGGAAAAAAGAACAATCTTTGAAAAGTAAGTAATGAGTCATTTGTCCTTTGTTATTTGTCATTTGTCATTTGTCATTTGTGGATTTTAACCCTTGACCAATGACCAATGACCAACTACCAATTACCAACTACCAACTAGCAATTAATTAAAAATGGATTTATTAGAATATCAAGCCAAAGAGTTATTTCGTCAAATCTGCATCCCGGTTTTACCTTCCCAAAAAATCGATCATCCCAGAGAAATCAAAAGTTTGGAAATTCCCTATCCAGTAGTCCTGAAATCTCAGGTGCCGACTGGTGGTAGGGGCAGGGCTGGAGGGATTAAGTTTGTGGAAAATACGATCGATGCGATCGCCGCTGCCCAAACAATCTTTCGCCTGCCAATTATGGGCGAATATCCCGAAGTTTTACTTGCCGAAGCCAGATACAATGTTCAACAAGAATTGTATTTAGCAGTAGCTTTAGATTACTCCTTGCGTCGTCCCGTTTTACTGGGGTCTGCTAAAGGAGGCATAGATTTAGATTTGGTCATGAAACATCTGCAACAGGTGGTAGTAGAAGAGGATTTTTCCAGTTTTTATGCCCGAAGATTAGCAATGAAAATGGGTTTACCTGGGCATCTCATTCAATCAGTTAGTGCCATCATTGAAAAGATGTTTAACCTGTTTTTAGAAAAGGATTTAGACTTAGTAGAAATTAATCCATTAGGCATTAGTCCTTCTGGAGAATTAATGGCTTTAGATGGCAAAATTACTGTTAATGATGCAGCTTTAGCTCGTCATCCTGACTTGCTAGTATTAGCCGAAAAAGTTCATTTGCACACCAACGGTAATAAAGCAAAAAGCAATGGTTTTTGGGGATTAGATGGAAATATTGGTGTAGTCTGCAATGGTAGTGGTTTGGCAATGGCAACTTTAGATTTGCTCTACCAAACAGGCGGAAAACCTTTTGGTTGTATTAATTTGGGTGAAAATCGTTTATCGGGAAATCAATCTTGTCCTTTTAGCTGTTTGTTGCAAAAAAGTTTAGAAATTTCTTGCAATCAAAATGGGATCAAAGTATTACTAATCAACATCATGGATGGTCTGGCTTCCTGCGAAGAAATCGCCGATGTTATTGTTAGTTATACGCAAAATGATGCGGGGGGATATCCTCATTTTGTAGTGCGTTTAGTTGGGAGTAACTTAGAAGCAGCAAAAGAGCGTTTAGCCGCAGTGGGAATTACTTTGTTAGAACAGTTAGATGAAGCAGTAGCGAAAGCAGTTTCTTTGGCAAAACCAACCGGAAAACGTCATTCATCGAATTAATCTGCCTTGGGAAAGAGTAGATTAGCAATTGACTTATCAACATCTACCTTTTGCCTGTTTTCTCTTCGATAATCTCATACTGTAGGATCAACCAATTGGGTGAAGTTTGTTTGAGCCTATCTGCTTTACCCTGAAGGTGAATTAAAGATCCTGCGGTTGAGAGATTACACTTATCCAAAAATTTTTTGGGAGATTTTCTCTAAATTGTTTACTACAGACTGTGCTGGTCAACAGTCTGCTTTACACTGTAAAATTAGATTCGCTTTGTTAGAGTTTGGGAAAAACTATGCAATTCTCACACAATGTTTACGATGTAGCCATTATTGGAGGTGGCATTTCTGGTACCGCCTTACTGTACAGCTTATCCAATTACACTAACATCGATCGCATTGCGTTAATTGAAAAAAATCCCGGAGTTGCCTTAGTCAATTCTCATAAAACCAGCAATAGCCAAACCTTGCATTTTGGCGACATTGAAACTAATTATACTTTGGAAAAAGCTCGGAAAGTAAATCGAGCCGCAACATTGGTAAAAAATTATCTGTTGCAACATGATTCTAGCCAAGAAATTCACAGTAAATATCATAAAATGGTGTTGGCGATCGGCAAAGAAGAAACTGCCGAACTCCGCACTAGATACCAAGAATTTAAATCTCTGTTTCCGCAATTAAGATTAATTGAAAGAGCAGAAATTGAATTACTGGAACCTAATGTAGTCAAAGGTAGAGCAGCTGATGAGGAAATTTTAGCTCTCTACACTGACGAAGGTTACACGATCGATTTCCAAAAATTAGCCCAATCTTTCCTGGAAAAATCAATTGTAAATGAGCAAAAAACGATTGATTTAATGTTAGGAACCAAGGTGAAGAGTATCAAGAAAGAAGGCGAAATTTACTACGTAGCAACGGACAAAGAAGCGATCGCTGCTAAAGTAGTAATATTTACTGCTGGAGCCTATAGTTTATTATTTGCCAAATCTCTCGGTTACGGCAAAGATTATGCACTATTAAATGTAGCTGGAAGTTTTTACCTCGCGCCTGGAGTTTTAAACGGCAAAGTCTACACAGTTCAACTGAAAAAGATACCTTTCGCCGCCATTCATGGAGATCCAGAAGTTCACAATGCCAGTCAAACAAGATTTGGCCCAACTGCTAAGGTAACTCCCCTATTAGAACAAGGGAAATATGGGACATTTTTTGATTATTTAAGAACTGCTGGACTCAGCATCGCTGCATTTTTGAGCTTCTTTAATATCCTTACTGAACCAGCAATTTTAAAGTATGTCGTGATGAATTTCATTTACGATATACCTTTTATTGGCAAGCGTTTATTCCTGAAAGAAGTTCAGAAAATTGTGCCGACAATCAAATTGGATGAAGTAACACTCGCTAAAGGCTATGGCGGAATTAGACCGCAAATTGTTAACCTGAAAACTCACCGTTTAGAAATGGGAGAAGCCAAAATTATTGGGGAGAATATCTTGTTTAATATTACTCCTTCACCGGGCGCTTCTACCTGTTTACAAAATGCTGAAGATGATACCGAAAAAATCGTTGATTTCTTAGGTGAAGGATACATTTTTGAAAAACAAAAATTTGAGCAAGAGTTAGCGGAACAACGAGTTTTACTTAACGTTGGCTAATCAATGTGTAGAGATTGTAGAGACGTTTCATGAAACGTCTCTACAGCTTTTTTATAGGGATTTTTTAAGGTTAAATCTACCAAAAATATAAAGTTTTTCCGGCTTTTTCGATCGCAATGGTGTGGATGGAGTATTTTAATTTAGCGATCGCCAAACGTAATTTTGACTGTTCTTCCTCAAGCCGCCAAGTTGTTTGATAATCGCTGCAATTAATCACCAGTGTATCTGGAGTAGCAAAGGTATAAATTACCCCATCATCATCTAAGCCGCTGACTTCCAAAATTCGCTGTCCCAATTTTTGAGCATAAGACACTTGTTCGAGCAATATTTCTGCGATTGGATTCATTTCTACCTCCGATTTTTACCCATGAAAAACCTGCCTTCAGACTTATGTGAGAAGGTTAAACAGTTAAAGAACTGATTAATACCTAAGCCATCTTCAAAATCAGGTGCGATTTGAAGTTTGTTTCTCTAATTCCTTTATTAAGACAGGCGAGAAAAAGTGTTTTGTCTATATTCTGTATCGTATTTTACGGTTTGCCCAAAAAATAGGTCTTGTTAAAGAAAATTTACAAAGGAGGAGTGCGATCGTTTTATCGCTCAAATATTAAGTTTTATTGCTATTTATTGATGAAGCTGCCTTTCCTATAGCGATGAGGGAACACTACAAACGAGGTTCTCTCATCAATTAATTCGGTAAGTGGATTGCTAAGGATCGATTTATGGGAAAAAAAAGCAAATTACGCACAACTGGAAGTGGTGGATTCGGACAGGGTGGAACTGAATGTACCAAAGTACGAATTAAAGTTGTTGATGTGGGTCGTTCCGGTAGACCAGAATATGTGGAATTTCAACAAGAAGAATTCAAGCAAGTTCGTTCCACAGTTGTTGCAGTCCTTACAAGAAATTTCATGCCTACCTCCAGTGCATTTGTCGAGACAATTTTAGAAGCTTCTCTTGCTTGTCACTATTGGCGTAGTAACCTGAATTTTGAGGGGGCTGTTGAACAAGTTGTAAAGGATATTCAGAGATCAATGGGAAGGGGCTATTGATATGGGAGATGCAAAACGTCGTAAGCAACTTGACCCTACATTTGGGAAACCTTGGTGGCAAAAAGAGAGTATACATATTCAATTGGAGACAGAACCAGATTATTCAAGTTTTGTTGATTTATATCTGTCTCAGGGAACAGCAGGGCTAACGTCAGCTATCCTCGATTGGCTGCTACAGACTGAACAAGTTTATCAAGGTGAACCTCCTGCGGCTTTACTAAATCGCCTAAATCAAATTGCGATGACAGTATATGATATGGCATCCAAACAGACGCAGACATTAGCTTCTCAAGATTTGAAGCTAGCAGCTTTCACTCTCAAAGTTCCTATGGAACCAGAAGATTTCTCAGGTTATCAACCTGTAATGAACAATCGAGAACTTGCAACAGAAGCAATGCGTCTGATTAATACTGGTTTCTTTGATGCAGCAATAACTTTTTTGATCAACAAAGAAGGTGACGCTGTTGGAACACTTAGAAAACATGGCATCGTTCTCTATATGGGAACTAATAATAATTTAGAGATCATTGATGCTGCTTGTGCGCTCGTTACTTGGAAACCGTTGGAAGTAATTGCCTATGCTGGAGAGCATAGGAATAGCCTGAATAGTTTAATTGAAAATGTGTTTCGTCCTTTAGCGGAAAAGATTCAGAAATTCAGAATTGAGCAAAAGGGAGCGAACAAATTTCCTTGTCTGTCTTTACTCTGTTTAATTGAGAACAAAACAGATGGTGCTGTATGTGAGTTTCGCAAACACTATACAGCCCAGGGAGGTACTCAGCTAATAATTCCTGGTTTTAGCAGTACAACAAATAATGTAGTTGCTGTGTATCCGGCGATGAATGTCTTAGGTCTAACTCGCAGTATCCCAGCTATTAGAGGATTTAGTCAAAAGAGTTCTGATTCCTGAGCATATAGCCACCTAAAACCGTGTTGTACCCGATGGCATCATCTATTAGCGTAGCTATCGCGCAGGAATAGCTACGCTACTCTACGGAAAAGATTTTAGCTAAAATATTTGAGTGGAAAATCACTGTATTATTATGCGACTATTCAGAGTGTGTCCAGATGCTTACAATAAATCAAGCCCTAAGACTTACAAACCAGAAGAAGGTATTTTTCTAAGCTTCGTGCGTAATGTACCTTGTCTAACTAGTAATGGTATGTCGATTAATGATACTCATGCGACTAACTTTGACATCTTGCCTGTTATACTAAAGGAATCAACAAAGAAGCAATTACAGGTCAAAATCAAGACTGATGAGATATGGTCTAGTCCTGTAATTATAAAATTTGCTAGTCTCCACAAAAGTTCGGAGGGAGTAAATTTTATCCAACAAGAAATTGCTTCAGAAGAACAAGATGTACTTGTATCTTTGGAGTTACCATTAAGTGCTGCTCAACCCTATTATGAATTTGAGGGTGACGTAGAAGTTTTACTAGGTAAGTATACTACCTACTACGGTAAGCAGGATGGCGCAACTGATAACGTAGAGAAGGAAAATGCTTTGTGTTCTGCAATTATTAGGATGGGAGACAAAGCAAAGGTTTCATTTGTATACACTAATCGCTACGGTCAAGGCAAAATAATTGAGAATTTAGTAGGATACAAATTTGAATTTATCTGTTCTGGTGGTCAGTTACTCAGATTTGATGACTACAACTTTGAGAAGTTATTTTCAAACTTTGTAGTCAATTAGGAGTAGTGAAGCTACAATTTAATATCTTTATTAACTCATAGATACAGGTTGTTGAATATATAAATTATGAAACATTATTGTCTTTGCATTAATTGTTTTGAAGCTGATAACACTTCACTGATTTGGGCTGTTGGTGAAGTTCAATCTAATTTGCTGGCTATTTGTAGATGCCCTAACGGTCATGTACAAATATCTGGATTACAGTACGATCTGTTTGATGTTTTGTTCACATCTGGTATTCATGCTTATAGAAAAGGATTTTACTCTGAATCGGTAATGAGTTTCGCTGCATCCTTAGAGAGAGCTTATGAGCTATTTATCAAGTTAAACCTATTTAAAACAGTTAAAACAGATAATCCTTTGGAAACAATAGATAAATTCTGGAAAGAAATTGAAGGTCAATCTGAACGACAATACGGGGCTTTTTGTTCTGCATATTTAATGACTGTTAGAGAAGCATGGAAAGCTAATCAAGAGCAAGTTAAGTTTAGAAACAAGGTGATACATAAAGGCTACATAGCAAATTCACAGGAAGCTAAAAAATATGCAGAATATATTATTGGCTGTCTCAATAATATAATGAAAGCCATAAAAGAGAATTTTGCTGAACAGAGATCTCCTCTGTATTTTCACATTAAAAAGCTTGCAAAGCCAGCAAAGGAGAAATCTTTAAAGGAGAATCCTGGTGCTAAGTATTCAGCTAATTCAGGGCCATCATTACTCAAGTGGAATAGCCATAATCACGAAGACGCAACCTTTGCAGATGCTCTTGCTTTAGCCGAAAGCTTTGATAAAACAATAGGAGAGCAAATCTGAAGAATAATGATTCAAGGTAGTCTAAAGGAAAACAGCGATGTCATCACTATAACTTGCTCTTTAGTTACTGTGGGAAATCCATCAAGGAAATCATCTATTGACTCTCCCGCTTTCAAATAATCAAAGAGTGTCTGCACCGGAACTCTGGTGTTAGCAAAAACCGGAGTTCCTCCCATAATTTCAGGGGACGTACTAATAACTGGTGAGTTTTTAAACATAGTGTTTTATCTTTTTAGTCTAGTATCTATCTTAAATGCAAAAAGTGGAGTTTAGCGATCGCTTCCTCCTTCCAATTTAATTACTTTTGGAATGACTGAAACTGGAATTGCGATCGCACTCCCCAACAAAGCTAAAATTGCGATCGCCTAAAATAAAAGTGAATTAATTGGTTTATCAGTAACTATAATTAAAACTCTTATCAATTGTTGCTGATTTTTAAGTAATAATATCTACTCCTCCGAGAATTCCCTTAAGTAGCTGTTAACTTTGCTAAACATAAATAGCAATTTCCTGCTTGTTTGTTATGTTTGTTCATTGTACTTTGGAAAATACATCTTTTTTCACTTAACATCTATCTAAGGTTAGAGTATGTTAAAGACATGATAGAGGAATGAATAGCGCGATCGCCCACAATCAAACCTCATTTTTTAGAGACTGCTAACTAATGAGATTATTTTTGGGAATAATAAGTACAACCATTAGCAAGAGCCTGAACGGTAAAAGCTTTTACTGGGAAGCGATTTCTCTGGAGACAGGGATGCAAAATTTCAAATATTTTGGCTCAACAAGTTGAATTTTAGTAGAACAGGTTTTTTTATGAGTGCAGTAACAAAATCCTCTAAGGGACGATCGCCAGAAGTAAAACATCTCCAAGAGCAAATTGCTCAATTAGAACAGCAACTAATTGAAGCACAACAGGGAGAAAAGCGATCGCGCCAACTTTTACAGTCGATAATTGACGCTTCCCCAGACTGGATTTTTGTCAAAGACCGCAATTTTCGCTGCCTTCTAGCAAATCAAAGTTTTGCTACTGCCATTGGTACTACCTCAGAGTCGATTTTAGGGAAAAATGAACTGGAATTAGGTTATCCAGAGGAGGTAGTTTTTGGCAATCAAGAAGCAGGAATTCCAGGATTTCGTCAGGATGACTTAGAAGTTTTAGCAGGAAAAACGATACATAATCCCCTGGAAATAAGCTCAACGGTTGAAGGTGTTCGGATTGTGGATGTGCAGAAAATTCCCCTTTATGATGACAATGGAGAAGTTTACGCAATTTTGGGATTTGCTCAAGACATTACCGATCGCCAACGTGCAGAAACAGAATTGTACCAAACCAAAAATTTTCTCGAATCTGTGCTGAAAAATTTGCCTGTAGCTGTTGTTGCCAAAGAAGCAAAAGAGTTGCGATTTGCATTTTTTAATCAAGCTGCGTCACAGTTATTTGGACTGAGTGCAGACCAAGTTTTAGGCAAGAATGATTATGATTTATTCACTAAAGAACAAGCCGAATTTTTCATCAATATCGATCGGCAAGTATTAGCCAGCGGTAAAACTATAGATATTTCTGAAGAAGATGCCCTAATCCAAGGGGAAAATCACATTTTACGAACCAAGAAAACAGCGATTTTAGATGAGTTAGGGCAAGCCAAATATTTATTAGCAATTACTGAAGATATTACAGAGCGAAAACGAGCAGAACAAGCCCTAAAAGAGTCAGAAGCACAACTGCGAAAACAGACAAAAGATTTAGAGCAAACTTTACAAGAATTACGCCGCACTCAAACTCAATTAGTGCAGAGTGAAAAAATGTCTAGTTTAGGGCAATTAGTTGCTGGAGTTGCTCATGAAATTAACAACCCAGTTAACTTTATTTTTGGCAATCTGAGTCACGCTAAGGAATATACTCAAGATTTGTTGGGATTGGTAGAACTTTATCAGGAACATTATCCCAATCCTCATCCTGACATTCAAGCAGAATTAGAAGCGATCGAATTAGATTTTCTCACAGAAGATTTGCCGAAACTTTTAAATTCCATGAAAGTTGGCGCAGATCGAATTCAAACAATTGTTGCTTCCCTGCGAATTTTTTCTCGCATGGATGAAGCGGAAATGAAAGAGATAAATATTCATGAGGGAATTGATAGTACCTTGATGATTTTGCAAAATCGCTTAAAAGCAAAACCCGATCGCCCTGAAATTAAAATTATTAAAGAATACGGCAATTTACCTTTAGTGGAATGTTACGCCGGACAATTAAATCAGGTATTTATGAACATTGTGGCTAATGCGATCGACGCTTTAGAAGATGCCTACAATGCCAAAAAATTAGTTAATCCGGCAATTAGCATTCACACCAAAATTATAGAAAACAATCAAGCGATGATTATCTTAGCAGATAATGGCTCAGGAATTCCTGAAAAAGTAAAATCTCGCCTCTTCGATCCCTTTTTCACTACTAAACCAATTGGTAAAGGAACAGGAATGGGACTTTCTATTAGTTATCAAATTATCACCGAAAAACATGGTGGTACTTTGGATTGTTTTTCTGAACCTGGAAAAGGCACAGAATTTGTAATTAAAATTCCTCTCAAACAACCAGTGGGTTTGTTGTAAGCTCTTGGGCGCTAAAGCACCTACAACAAACCAAAAAAATTTAGCTAAAATCTACATTAAAGAACTCCCTAAAAGGAAGGGTCATGGTACAGTATAATCCATTGCCATCTGAATCATTAGAAACCGAGTTTTTTCTTGAATCCGACGAAACTCCAGTGGACATCAACCAAGACAAACTGTTTATTTTCGTAGTGGTTTTGAAATAGATTCTGATGCTTCGGGTGTGGAAGTGAGTGTGGTAAAAACTAAGCAAAAAGACCAAACTATTACTTATGAACCAATACAGCGTTTAATCATTCAGCGACGTAACTAATTGTGGTAAAGTAACAAGAGATAGGTTTTAGCTAAACTATGGCTAACAGCGGAATTACTCGCTTCCCGCCCGAAGATAGCTTACACTCTTGTCTTGTTCTAAAACCTACCTGGCTCTATTACTAAATGTTTTTTGGTGGGAAATAAGTAACTGCTTGAGCCGTGCCAAAACTGAAACTAGGGACAAACAACAATGGAACAGTTGTCAGAAAAAAATTGTGTTGCTTGTGAAGGAAATTCACCCCGCATAAGTGATACAGAAATTGCTGAACTTAAGTCGCAAATTCCTGATTGGGAGATTGTCGAAGAAGAGGGTGAAGCACGTCTGAAGCGAGTTTACAAATTTCGCGATTTTATGACAGCTTTAACCTTCACTAATAAAGTGGGTGACAAAGCAGAAAAAGCCGGACATCACCCAGCTTTACTGACAGAATGGGGCAAAGTAACTGTTAGTTGGTGGACTCATGCGATCGGTGGACTGCACATAAACGATTTTATTATGGCAGCAAAAACTGATAAAGTTGCTGAAGAGTTTGTCACCAAATAATTGTCAAATTTAACAGAAGAAAAATTGTTAATTCTCCTGTTTGAAGGTAACTTATGAGTTATGAGTTTTACTCCAATCATAACTCATAATTTCTCGTTAATCACTAATAATTTAATCACCAAAATGGGTAATCAATCAACAACCGCTACTGTTTCTCGCACTCCTTTATATGAATTGGCTTTAGAATCCAAAGCTAAATTTACGGAATTTTCTGGTTGGGAAATGCCTGTTCAGTACAGTGGAATAGGACAAGAACATCAAGCCGTCAGAACTGCATCGGGAATGTTTGATATTTCCCACATGGGCAAATTTACCATGCAAGGAAAAGATTTAATTTCCCAATTACAAAACTTAGTTCCTTCTGATTTAAGCAGTTTACAACCAGGCCAAGCTCAGTATACTGTTTTATTAAATCCTCAAGGTGGAATCATTGACGATATTATTTTTTATTATCAGGGTGAAGCAGCCGGAATACAGCAGGGAGTAATGATTGTTAATGCAGCAACTACGCCAAAAGATAAAGCTTGGTTGTTAAGTAAGTTAGAAACATCAGAAATAGATTTTCAAGATATTTCCAAACAAAAAGTTTTGATTGCAGTCCAAGGGGCTCTAGCAATTACACAACTGCAAAAATTTGTGAAAGAAGATTTAAGCTCAATTAAATCTTTCGCTCATTTGTTAGGTACGGTATTAGAAAAACCTGCTTTTATTGCTCGGACTGGCTACACTGGGGAAGATGGTTTTGAAGTGATGTTAGACCAAAATGTGGGTGTAGAATTGTGGCGTAATTTATTAGCAGAAGGTGTGGTTCCCTGTGGACTAGGTGCGAGAGATACTTTGCGTTTAGAAGCAGCAATGGCACTTTACGGGCAGGATATTAATGAAGGTACAACGCCTTTAGAAGCAGGGTTAGGTTGGTTGGTACATTTAGATAGAAAAGGCGAATTTATTGGTCGGGAAATATTGGCAGAACAAAAAGCATCGGGAGTAGAAAGAAAACTGGTAGCTTTGCAAATGCAAGGGCGTAATATTGCCCGTCAAGGTTATCCGATAAGCTATGAAGGGGAAACGGTGGGAGAAGTGACTAGTGGAAGTTGGTCGCCTACTTTGTCATGCCCGATCGCACTAGCTTATCTACCCACAAATTTAGCTAAAATTGGTCAAGAATTACAAGTGGAAATTCGTGGCAAGTTTTATCCGGCTAAAGTAGTCAAAAAACCTTTTTATCGTTCTCCGAATAAAGTGTAATTTTTCTAGGTACGTTGTTGCGCTTTAGCGCTCTCATAGTAGCGCTAAAGCGCAACAACGTACATTTTTACTTTTAATGATTCTGAGAAACTAATTTAGTAAATTATTGCAAAGCTCGATCGGATTATTTAACTGCTGCATCTTTAAAATAATTATGTACAGCAG
>NZ_JBHFNQ010000241.1:0-9830 GCF_041929345.1 Floridaenema aerugineum BLCC-F46 | reverse complement strand
CTACTGTTTTGTTTACAAACAAAATTTTTTGGTTTGGTTTTTTATTTTTTTTGTTTCTTTGTTTGCGTTTTTGCGATTTTATCCGCTATAACCCCCAACAACGTACTTTGGGTTTTCTTAACTAGTTAATCATTTTCCCCCACAGGTTCTAAATCAACACGCCAACGTTTACCGCAGTTTTTACAAGTGTATTTTTGTTGACCGTTAGTGTATCCTTTTTCTTTAACTTTGTTAGAACCACATTTAGGACAGACAACTTCTGCGATCAGCCATTTTTTAGTTGATGATTTTTTAGTTGTTGTTGGTTCAGGGGTTGGCACTTTTTCGGATACTTCTGTGAGCAAGTCGGCAACATTTTTTAACTGTTCTGTGACTGTCTCTTCAACGTTTAAATTTTCCGCTATTTCAGTAACAAAAGTTTCTAGAATAGGTGCTTCGTTAACTGTTTCCGGCTCAACAACAATTTCTGAAGATGGTTCGGTGTCTGATGTTTCTCCTGGCGCAATTTTTGTTGCTAATGTACCAAATTCTACTAGTTCTGATGGAGTTTCTATAGCAGAATTTTCGTTGTTCAAAGGTGTTACTACTAACTCCTCTGAAGGTGGTGTTTCTAATACTGGAAGAATTGAATTTTCCTGTAATTTTATTTCTGCTGAAGCTATTTGTTCAACTGGCAATTTGCCATTAGTTGAAGTTTCTGGTGGATGATTTGCTGCTACTTCGATCTCAGCATTTTGTTGATGAGTAACTGGAGTGCGCCCAGTCCAGTTGGGATCGGGTGCGGGAATTTTCGGCAGAATGATTAATGGTTTATGCTGTTGAGTCTCTGTGTTGTGGTTTAAGCGACTGATGCGATCGCCTACATTTTCCTGAATACTATAAGTAACTGGCAAAACAGTATGCCCAGAAACCGCTTTCTGTACCAAAGCGGCGATATGTTCCGATGGATCGGGAGGTGGGCCAAAATTTTCCTCTGGTTTTGTGGGTGATGGTGTGTTTGTCGCGGGAAAATGCGATACTGATGAAGCCCAGCTAGAATGATTTTCCTTTGTTTCTGCTAGATGAGATTCTGGCAAAGGGGGAACGAATCTAATTGCACGCGCTAACCGTCGATATGGTTCTAGGTGATCTGTCACATTCTGCTCCTGATGTTTAAGAGTTGCTATTCAATTTAGTCTTTCTGTAGTCCAATATACTAAAATAAGGATCAAAACTTGAAAAATAACGTTATGATTTTAAGTTTGAGCCTGGTCGTAAAATTAATTGCAGTTGCTTAGTGTTTATTTACAAAAGTAGGGAAAAATGAAAGATTCCTTTCTTGTGCCTCTCTACCATCAACAACAAATAGATTTATCGATCGCTAACCTGAGTAACAGACTGATGGCATCAGGTCTGATAAGGTAATTGACAATTATGTATGATGACGACGACCTGACCCTACTTGACCCGGAAGCCGATCTGCAAAGTCCGTTAGATCAGCTAGAACCACTGGAAGAAGAAGAGGTTGCTAAACCCGATCCAGAGGCAATGTTGGCGCTGTTGAATGCAGCCGAAACGTCGCAAAGAATGCTAGCAGCCAGAGCTTTTTGTGAGTTACAAGATCGACGCGCCATTCCCCATTTAATTCGCTTGTTGACAGATGCTTGTCCGTTGGTGCGGGTAAGTGCGGCTTATGGTTTGGGACGTAACCCTAGTGCTGATGCGGTAGAACCTTTAATTAACCAATTAAACCGCGACTGGAATGGTTATGTCCGTAAAGGCATTGTTTGGGCGTTGGGGAACTGTCGCGATCGCCGTTCTGTCGCCCCCCTGACTGATGCTTTACGAACTGATATTTCGGCTGTACGTTTATGGGCGGCTAGTTCTTTGGCGCAAATGGCTGAGTTAGGCTACGAAGCAGTAGTCGCTTCCATTCCCCCGTTAATTGAAGCTTTAATTCAAGATCCAGTCGCAGCGGTGCGGAGTAACTGCGCTTGGTCTTTGGGGCAACTTTGTCGGGAACTACCATCAAATGTAGTATATGCTGGTGCGATCGATGCTTTAATTCAAGTGATGGAAGAAGACCGCGATCTGGGAGTCAGGGAAGATGCGAAAGCTTCTCTGTTACGAGTTGGCGACCCTCGCGGACTGCAAGTGATTGAAAAAATGGCTCAAGAAGGAATGATTTCACCAGAGAGTTTATTGTGAGGGAAGGGCAAGATCCCCGACTTCTTCAGATCCCCGACTTCTCTAAGAAGTCGGGGATTTGTGGATCTGTGTCAAGCTAAATAGATTCAATATACTGAGTGTCGAGTAAAAAGTTGCCTCTGGCAAAGCGCACTCCCCAATAACCTCCGGGACGGCGATCGATCACTACTCCTTCTTCACCTAACTTAATCACATCTGGGGGACGTAGCATTGGCATTGGTTCGGCAGTTTTCACGTAAGGTGGTAATGCTACGACTCGGACTTTTTCCCCAATGCGAAATTCTTTACTCATTTTGAATGTTAGGATTTTAGTTTTTCTATACTCGGCGTGGTCACAAACTGTTGTTTTTGATTTGTAGGGGCGAAGCATTCCGGTACATATATTTGGCGATAACCAACAAATTATTGCCGGAATGCTTCGCCCCTACTGTATGACCGTGGACTTTAACCTTTCTTGCACAAACAAGGCAAGGACTAAAGTCCCTACAACAAACCTAATCTAAAATTGTTAAGGTGCTTGCCAGATTTTTTGATGATATTTTTCTAAATCTGCGTAAGGATCTACAGCAGGGTGTGAGTGGTCGTGACTGTGACTGTTACCATGATGATGATGATCGTGGTGATGATGGTGATGATGATCGTGTCCGTGAGTGTGGCTATGTCCGTTGCCGTTTTTAGTTACAGCAGCGAGGCGAAATTTACACATTTCACAGTTCATTTGGACTTCGCCTAATTGGGTTTCTATTTCCCGTTCTCGCATTACTTGAAATAGTTGGGGATGAATGCCCATTTCTGGCAAACAAATCATTTCTATTTCGGGAAATTGTGCTTGTTGTTGGGCGGTAATGTCAAAAATCTTTTTTACCAAAAGTCCGGTAAATAGGAAGTAAGGTAAAACGATAATTCGCTTTGGTTGATAAAGTCTGGCGCGACGAAAACCTTCTTCTAAACGGGGGTGAGTAATGCCGATAAAGCAGGTTTCTACTGTGGAATAGCCGCTGCCTTCCCAAAGAATTCGTGCTAGTTTGTAAACGTCGCCGTTAGCGTCTGGGTCGCTGGAACCACGCCCGACAAATAATAAAACTGTTTCGGAACGAGGATATTTTTCGTTGTCAAGTTGAGTTAGACGCGATCGCCACAATTCCAATATATTCGGGGTAATTCCAAAGTGCCGACCGTAGTGAAATTTCAGTTGAGGATATTTAATTTTAGCTCGGTCTAACTCGTTGGTAATATCAAATTTGTTGTGGCGTGCGGCAAATAATAAAATGGGTAAAACTGAAAATTCTGTGTATCCTTGTTCGATGCAGCGATCGATCCCTTCTTGAATTGTCGGGCCTGTTAATTCTAAAAAACATGGGACTACGGGGCGCGATCGATCCAATTCTTGATAAGCAGCGGCAAAATCTAAAAAACTTTGTCTTCCCTCTTCATCTTTAGTTCCATGACCAATCATTAATAATGGTCTTTTTAGGGGCAATGTAGACAATTCTAAATCCGTTACAGTGGTCAAAGTCGATAAACTTACAGTAGGCATTAATTAATTATCCTTTTTCCTGTGCGGCGCAGGAAAATAAAGTTGACGTTAACAAGTAGGCGTTCTGGCTAGCGATGTAGACAGTTGACAACGGCTAATCTATTTTCGCTTACAGCTGCGGCACAGCCCCGGACTTGCACCGGAGTTTCCCTACTTTGCTGAGTTTTAGTGTGCTTTGATATCTTAGCGGATTCAATGGTTTAGCGAAATGGGGGGGGAGAGGATTTTTCCGGCAGGAGGGTACAGGGAAATATTATCGCTATTAAATATTACAATGAATTCTGAGTAACGAGTTACTTTATTGCCGCTAATTTTATACATAAAACTACTCAATTGTCAAGGGAAAAACCATGTTTAGAAAACTGCGCGGAGGATTACTAGTAGGGATTGGTTATATGCTTTCTCCCTTGTCTTGGTGGAATGATTTATTTTTTAATTTGCCAATTTCTCTGTTATTCGGCTATTTAGTTGGTTGGATAAATGCTGACTGGTTTTTACCGGGGACAGTTGTGGGTTACTGGCTTTCTAATGTACTAGGAATTTTGATGATGCAGTTTGGGGCAATGGATATGTTTTTAGCAGGAGAACAGCGAAATGTGAAGCGCGATTTATTGATTGGACTTGGTGGTTCAACGCTTTACACTTTAGTAATTGCGGCATTGGTTTATTTTCACTTAGTAGAAGTTCCCGCTTTTTTAATTAATCACTAAACTTGTGGCATAATTCAGGGTATTGTCATGTTCTGAAACTGAGTAATTAACTCAAGTTGCTAGTTAGTAAGATTGAGGGTGGTAGTAGCTAGTAGGAATCCCACTACCCACTACCTACTACCTACTACCAAAGATTCGTGGAAAAATCAACTAATGTCAAACTCCGCAGGTCTACTCATGATTTCTTCATAACAAATTTGTGGAGGAAAGCTAGGAGCAAATATACAAGCACAAGCAATGCAGTAATTAGAATTTGTGTGAGAGACAACCAATATTCCTTCAGTTTGAGGATTATATTGTTTGAGCAATTCTTCTGCTCCAAAAAACTTAATTGCTGGATCGTTGTGCAGCATTAACCCCATTGGTAATTCAATTGCACCGGAAACTTCTTTTACATTTGGTAGGTTAACTATCACCAAACAGCGACCATGCTCTAACCAACCTTGATAGGCTAGCGCACCTAACATAATATCTTTAGATTGAACTAAAAGTTCTCCACATATTTGTAATCCCAGTAGAATTTCCTCTTCTAAGGAATCCAACTGTAAATTTTGCTTCCGGGGATGACTGTATTCATAGTTCATAGTCAACAAGGTAACTTGGTTAGCTTAACTCTAAGCTAAGGCAAGTAGAATGATGCTGAATCTGTCAGGGGTGTTAAAATTAAATATTCCTGAAGAGGTGTAGTGCGATCGCCATCATCAGTTAGCAAAGTTGTGGCAACAATTATTGAGTGCCGCGCTAAGGCTGGGTTCGTTCCTTTAATCTGTTTAATTAAGGAAGCTCGTCTATTGTAATAAGAGAATAAAGATCGTCAGATGACATCCCGTTTTACATTAAACTTGTTACAAATATAAAGAGAAAGGGAAAAGTGAAAAAATGATTTTTAGCCAAAATTTAGGAAAAGTTTCATTTCGCAAAAAAAGTATTTTATTGTCAAAATTAAATAACTAATTGTTACGTGAGTTTATCAGCTAGCCCGGTAATGGGTATTCCAATAATAGAGGACTTTAATCGTTTAGTTTATTGCGATCGCACTAAAAATCCCTGTACTTATTATGAAAGTTGTTCTTCCCGATCAAGAAAAAAAACGTTTAGCAGCGCTGAAGCAGTATCAAATATTGGATACTCCAGCAGAAGCTGTATTTGATGACTTAACAAATTTAGCCGCCCAGATTTGTGAGACACCGATCGCTTTAATTAGTTTAGTAGATGCAGAGCGGCAATGGTTCAAATCTAAACTAGGGCTAACAGTTAGCGAAACACCCCGGAATGTAGCTTTTTGTAATTATGATATTTGGCAAAAAGAACCGTTGATTGTTGAGGATGCTCGGAAAGATGCGAGATTTGCTAATAATGCTTTAGTAACTGGAGAACCCTACATTAGATTTTATGCAGGTGCGCCTTTAATTACATCTGATGGGCTTGCTTTGGGGACATTATGTGCGATCGATCGGATTCCTCGACAGTTGACAAAAAAACAAATTTCCGCACTTCAAGTATTAAGTCGTCAGGTAATCAGTCAGATAGAATTACGGAAAAATTTAGCAGAATTTCAGCGAACCCAGAGTTTGCTAATAGCCCAAAAAGAAATGTTACAAGTGGTTAGTAATAGCACATCTGTAAATCAAGCGTTAAATGCAGTTACTCAGCAACAGAAGGAAATTCTGCAAACTATTTTCGATCGTATTCCTGTGATGTTGAGCTTCTTCGATCGAGAAGGAAAACTGCAAATGATCAACCGAGAATGGCTAAATATTTTAGGTTGGACTTTAGAAGAATTACAAGAATCGCCGGATATTTTGACGAAATTTTATCCCGATCCAGAGTATCGACAACAAGTTTGGGAGTTTATTCAAAGAGCAGAAAATCACCAATGGCAAGATTTTAAAACTCATGTTAAAGATGGTCGGGTGCTGAATACTACTTGGGCAAATGTGAAGCTGTCTGATGGGAGGACGATCGGTATTGGTCAAGATATTACCGCTCGCAAGCAAACCGAAGAATTATTACTAAAAACTCAAGAAAGATTACAACATTTATTAAAGACTAGTCCGGTTGTGATTTATAGCTGCAAACCAACGGCGAGTTACCCAGCAACTTTCGTTAGTGAAAATGTTACTGCTTTATTTGGTTATTCAGCAGAGGATTTTGTTAACAATCCTACATTTTGGTTAGATCGTGTTCATCCTGAAGACGTGGCTTTAATTCCCGAAGCAATAGCAATTTTATTCGCACAGGGACACCATAATTATGAGTATCGCTTTTTGCATCAAGATGGCGGTTATCGTTGGATTTATGAGGAATTAAAACTACTGCTTGATGCGGGGGGTAATGCGAGCGAAATAGTAGGTACTTTGCAAGATATTACTGAGCGTAAACAAGCAGAAAGCGATCGTCTAAAAGCCGAAAAATCTTTGCATGAAAGTGAAGAACGATTCCGTCTGTTTATCAATGGAGTGAAAGATTACGCCATTTTTGTATTAGATACTAACGGTTATGTTACTAGTTGGAATACAGGCGCAACAGCAATAAAAGGTTATCAAGCCGAGGAAATTATTGGACAACATTTTTCTCGTTTTTATCCACCTGAAGATGTAGCCCAGGGAAAACCCGATAGACTATTAGAAATAGCAGCAACAGTTGGTAGAGTGGAAAATGAAGGTTGGCGCGTGGGGAAAGATGGCTCTTACTTTTGGGCAAATGTAGTAATTACAGCATTGCAGGATGGAACCGGAAAAATTTGCGGTTTTTCTAAAATAACCCAAGATATTACTGAGCGCAAACGGGCAGAAGAAACTTTACAAAAGTCCCATAAAGAATTAGCGGATTTCAAATTTGCTTTGGATGAATCTGCGATCGTTGCGATTACCGACAATAAAGGCACAATTCAATATGTTAACAATAAGTTTTGCCAAATTTCTGGTTATAGTCGGGAAGAATTAATCGGGAAAGATCACCGCATTATCAATTCTGGCTATCATCCAAAAGCCTTCTTTCAGAATATTTGGAACACAATTTCTCACGGTAAAGTTTGGAAAGGGGAAATTAGAAACCGGGCTAAAAATGGTAGTATTTACTGGGTAGATACGACAATTGTTCCCTTTTTGGATGCTCAAGGAAATCCATATCAATATATTGCCGTTCGCAACGATATTACAGATCGCAAACAAGCAGAAGAAGCTTTGCGCCAACAAGCTCAAAGAGAGAAATTAGTTGCAGAAATTGCTCAAAGAATTCGCCAATCTTTAGATTTGAATGAAATTCTCAATACTACTGTGACGGAAGTCCAACGTCTGCTGGAGAGCGATCGCGTTTTGATTTTCCGCTTTGAACCAGACTGGAGTGGAGTTGTTGCCGTAGAATCAGTTGCTCCGAATTGGCAATCAATTTTAGGAGCAAAAATCTCAGATTCTTTCTTCAAAGATACCGAGCGAAGAGAAAGTTATGAACGAGGTGGAATTCAAGCTGTAGAAGACATTTTGAACGCAGGTTTATCGCCTTGTCACATTGATTTACTGGCTCAATTTCAAGTTCGTGCCAATTTAGTTGTACCCATTTTACAGGAAAATAAATTATGGGGTTTATTGGTTGCTCATCATTGTTCAAATCCGCGAAAATGGCAAAATTGGGAAATAGAATTGCTGAAACAATTGGCGACTCAATTAGAAATTGCAATTCAACAATCACAACTTTATCAACAAGTACAACAAGAACTAAATGAACGCAAATTAGCAGAACAAAAAATCCGAGAACAAGCTGCTTTACTTGATGTGACAACTGATGCAATTTTGGTTCGTGACTTGAATCATCGGATTTTATTTTGGAATCAGGGAGCAGAGAGACTTTACGGTTGGAAAAAAGAAGAAGTGTTAGGCAAGTGTGCTAATAATTTGCTTTATTGGGAAACACCGTTACTGGTGGAAAATATCTATCAAACTGTTAGCAGCAAAGGGGAATGGCACGGAGAATTGCAACAAGTAACAGAAGATGGCAAGGAAATTATAGTCGAGAGTCGTTGGACTTTGGTGCGTGATTCAGCTGAAGAACCAAAAGCAATTTTAATGGTGAATACTGATATTACACAGAAACGATTGATGGAGCGACAATTTTTGCGATCGCAACGCATGGAAAGCATTGGTACTCTAGCAGGAGGAATTGCCCATGACTTGAACAATATTTTAGCTCCTATTCTCATGGCAGTCCAACTTTTAAAATTACAAATTAGCAGCGCCCAAGGGCAACAATGGTTAGAAATCCTCGAAGATAGCACCCGAAGAGGTAGTGAATTAATCAAACAAGTGTTATCTTTTGCCAGGGGATTAGATGGTGAACATGGAGTTTTACAAATTCGCCATTTGATTAAGGAAATTAAGAAAATTGTTGAAGAGATTTTTCCGAGGTCGATCGAAATTTACACTGATGTATCCAGGGACTTGTGGGCAGTTTGTGGTGATGCTACTCACCTGCATCAAGTGTTAATGAATTTGTGTGTTAATGCGCGTGATGCTATGCCTACAGGTGGCACTTTAACTATTAGCGCTGAGAATTTAGTAATTACCGAAAATGATGCCCAATTGCAAATGGATGTCCAACCTGGATCTTATGTAGTTGTGACAGTTAATGATACAGGAGTTGGCATTGCTCCAGAAATTCTCGATCGCATTTTTGAACCTTTCTTTACCACAAAAGAAGTTGGTAAAGGCACAGGTTTAGGACTTTCCACTGTAATTGGAATCATCAAAAGTCATAAAGGTTTTATTACTGTTTCCAGCAAATTAGGCAAAGGTAGTGAATTTAAGGTATATCTTCCCGCTGTAGAAGCAGCAGCAGATTTAGATGAGGAAGATTGGGAATTGCCAATGGGAAACGGTGAATTAATTTTAGTTGTAGATGATGAAGCTGCGATTCGAGAAATTACTAAGAGTACCTTAACCGCTTATAACTACCAAGTTTTGACTGCGAAAGATGGAGTGGAAGCGATCGCTCTTTATGTAGAACATAAAAACGATATTAAACTAGTATTAGTAGACATAATGATGCCAGTATTAGATGGTACTCATACTATTCGCACCCTACAAAAAATCAATCCCGAAGTCAAAACAATTGCCTCTAGTGGGTTAGTATCCGGTACACATTTACAAGATGTAGGAAATACCACCGCCAACAAATTTTTACCTAAACCTTACTCAACTCAAGAATTACTAGAAGTAATGCACGATTTATTACACTAAACTCAATAAATTCTGTCCGTTGTCACAGGGGCGAAGCATTCGGGTCAAAAATTATGGCCTAAAACCTAGATTTTCTGCCTTTGTAGGGGCGAAGCATTCGGGTCAAAAATTATGGCCTAAAACCTAGATTTTCTGCCTTTGTAGGGGCGAAGCATTCGGGTC
>NZ_JBHFNQ010000240.1:0-1309 GCF_041929345.1 Floridaenema aerugineum BLCC-F46 | reverse complement strand
GTTGCGCTTTAGCGCTCTTACCCATGATAATAAGAGCGCTAAAGCGCAACAACGTACCCATTTCTAAGTAAATAAATTGAGTTAATGTCGCCTCATGTTACTGCATCAAAGTTCGGGAAAATGGCGTTTAGGTTTAGCGCTATCACTGTTAACAGTCTTGTTATGGGGCATTCTACCAATAGCCCTTAAAGTAACACTTCAAGGATTAGATCCCTACACCGTTACTTGGTTTAGATTTTTAATGTCTTTTGGGTTACTGGGTGTGTATTTAGCTACCAGAAAACAACTACCTTCTGGAGAAAAATTACGTTCTCTTCCCTTAACTTTGTTAGGAGTTGCGAGCATATTTTTAGCCCTTAATTATATCCTTTATTTATTGGGTTTAGCCTACACAACTCCCGCAAATGCCCAAGTTTTAATTCAACTTGCTCCCGTGTTAATGGGATTAGGAGGAATTTACATTTTTAAAGAACGTTATACCCTGATACAGTGGACAGGTTTAGGAGTATTAACGTTAGGATTTGCCCTGTTTTTTAATGAACAATTAAAAACTTTGATTACTGCTCAAGGAACATATTTATTTGGTTCATTTTTAATCATTATAGCTGCTATAGTTTGGGCAGTTTACGGGTTAGCACAAAAGCAACTTTTGCAACAATTAACTTCTGGCAATGTCATGTTATTAATTTATGGCATTTGTGCGATGTTATTTGCTCCTTTTGCTCATCCCCAAGCTATACTTAACTTAACTCCTTTGCAGTTGGCTATGCTAATTTTTTGTGGGTTGAATACAGTTATTGCTTACGGTGCTTTCGCTGAATCTTTGGAACATTGGGAAGCATCACGAGTCAGTGCTGTATTATCTGCTACTCCCATTGTTACTTTAATATCTGTTTGGATGGTAGCTTCGTTATTTCCAAGTTCGATTGTGACAAATAACCTGACAATTTTAGGAGTTTTCGGATCTATTTTAGTAGTAGTTGGTTCCCTGACTATTGCTTTAGGGAAAAAACATTAATTTATGGCTGAATTGAAAAGAAAATGTAGAGACTTTTAGACAACCTTATGTAGAGACGTTGTATACAACGTCTCTACATGGTAAAAATTAAGAGAATTTACTGAAGCCAGAAAAAGACAATAGTTGTAGGGTGCGTCAGATAGCATAATTTTAAGCAACGAATGATAATCTTAAGGTTCTGACGCACCCTACTTAATCTAAATTGAAAAGTTGTAGGGTGTGTCAGATAGCATAATTTTAGACAACGAATGATAATCTTAAGGTTCTGACGCACCCTACTTAATCTAAATT
>NZ_JBHFNQ010000024.1:0-9134 GCF_041929345.1 Floridaenema aerugineum BLCC-F46 | reverse complement strand
AGGGGTTGGGGAAAAAGAAGGGGTTGGGTGTTAGGGGTTGGGGGTTGGGGAAATTCTTTTTCCCTATCACCTAACCCCTGACCCCTATCCCCTAAAGAATCCCTATCCCCTAACACCTGACCCCTATCCCCGAAGGGATTGTCGATAAACTTCTCATTTGTTAATTCTGGTCGATTCAGGTAGCCTCTGGCTAGGGAAACACCGCCAATGTGCAATTCTCCGGGGACTCCGATCGGTACTGGCTTACGATATCGATCGAGAATGTAAATTTGAGTGTTGGCTATGGGGCGACCGATCGGGGGCAGTAACGACCAACTTTCTCCTGTCTGATTTACGGTAAAACTGGTAACTACATGACTTTCCGAAGGCCCATAATGATTGTACAAAGTGCAGTTACTTAGCTGATTCAACCAATCAGTAATTGCTGGTGTCATCTGTAACTGTTCCCCTGCTGTGATGATTTCCCGCAGCTTTCCTGCTGATTTACTCTCCGTCGCTACCTCAGCTAGCTGTTGTAAGCCGACAAAAGGTAGAAACAGTCTCTCTACTGCTTGTTCAGAGAGTAAATCTAATAAAGCTTTTGGTTCTCGACGCAGTTGCTCGCTAATCAAAAGCAATGTCCCACCACTACACCAAGTAGAGAACATTTCTTGACATGAGACATCAAAGCTAATTGGCGCAAATTGTAGGGTTTTTCCTCCTTGAGCCATTGTCGAATTTTGCATTTGCCAAAGCATCAGATTCACCAAAGGTAGGTGATTCATGGCGATGCCTTTGGGTTTTCCTGTGGAACCAGAGGTATAAATTACATAAGCTAAGTTTTCCGGTTGGAGATCACAAATCAGATTCTCTGGACTGCACTCTTGAATCACTACCCAGTCAGTATCTAAGCAAACTAAGTGTGCTTGATGTGTAGGTAGAGACGTTGTATACAACGTCTCTACAAATTTTTGTTGTGTCAGCAGCACAGAAACTTGGGAGTCTGACAACATCAAGCTTAACCGCTCTGTGGGATATTCTGGATCGATCGGAACATAAGCACCACCTGCTTTGAGAATTCCCAACACTCCCACAAGCATTTCGATCGAACGTTCCACACATAAGCCTACGGGCACATCTGCACCCACACCTAATGAACGCAAATAATTTGCTAACTGATTGGCTTTGGCATTCAATTGGGAGTAAGTTAGTTGTTGATTCTCAAATACTACTGCTACTGCATCGGGTGTTTTCTCTACCTGTTGTTCAAATAATTGATGCAGACATTGATTAAGCGGATAGTCTACTTGAGTATTGTTCCATTCGGTTAATAGTTGATGTTGTTCAGCCGGAGTTAACATTGGTAGTTGAGCAATTGGCGTTTGGGGATTGGCGACAATGGCTTCTAGCAGGGTGACAAAATGACCCAACATCCGGCTGATTGCACTATCATCAAACCGATCGCCATCGTAGTACACCTTCAGCAATAACTGTTCTCCGGGTCCGACTAAAATTGTCAAAGGATAATTTGTTTGTTCGATCGTTCGGAAATTAGAAAACGAAAAACTATAATTTTCTTCTAGGCTCTCACTATCCACCGGATAATTCTCGAACACCAGAATACTCTCAAACAAAGCCGTCCCTCTCTTAACATCACTCCATCCCTGAATTTCCACCAACGAACTATAGGAAAATTGCTCAGACTCCACCAGTTGAGCTTGCAAATCCTTTAACAAACCCAGCAATTCCTTTGACTCGGAGAACTGGACGCGCATCGGTAAAGTGTTAATAAACAATCCTACCATCGACTCTACCCCAGCTAGCGCCGCCGGACGACCAGAAACAGTTGCACCAAACACCACATCAGTTTCTTGAGAATAGCGAGATAGCAACAAAGCCCAAGTTGTCTGCACCAAATTATTTAGTGTCAATTGATTTTCTCGGACAAAAGATCCCGCCTTTTTCGTTGCCGAAACACTTAACCCAATTTGTTGTTCCCTGTAACTGCGTAAGCCTTTTTCCCGGTTTGATAAAGGTTTATCTACCATCAAAGGTGTTGGGGCTGCAAAACCTTGCAGTTTTTTGCGCCAAAAATCTTCTGCTAGCTGTTGTTCTTGTTGTTGTAGCCAAGCAATGTAATGACGGTAATTGAGTGCGGGTTGAGCTTCGATTCTTTGACCCTGGACAATTGCTTGATAACAATTCAATAGGTCTTGAAATACTAATGGTAAAGACCAGCCATCCATTAATATATGATGAAAACTCCAGACAAATTCATAAGTATTCTCTGAGCATTGAATCAGATATAGACGCAGCAATGGTGCTATGCCAAAATCGAAACCCTGTTGCCGTTTTGAATCAAGAAACAGTTGTAATTGCTGTTGCTGCTCAGAAGCAGATAATTCCTGCCAATCCAATCTTTCGACTTTCACTTCTATTTGTCGATACAACACTTGTACTGGTTGTTCTAAAGATTCCCAAACAAACGCTGTGCGGAAAATGGAATGATGCGCTACTAGTTGTTGCCAAGCTTGCTCAAACGCCGACACATTTAAGTTTCCGGTTAAAGTGGAAGTCATCTGTTCCACATATACACCAGAATCAGGAGCATACAAACTTTCAAATAGCATCCCCTGTTGCATTGGTGATAAGGGATAAATATCCTCAATATTTTGCCAATTAGTTAATGGAAGACTGGCTAATACCCGATCTAATTCTGGTTGTGTGAGTTTGATTAAGGGGAAATCACTGGGAGTATAGCCACCATTTTCTGGTGATAAACAATGAGCGATTAATTCTCGTAAGGTGGTGACAAAATCTGTGGCTATTTTCTCGATCGTACTCGAAGAATGCACATTGCTGCTGTATATCCAATGTATATGCAGCTGTTCTTCTGCGATCGCAGCGTTAACATCGAGTAAACCCGATCGTTGACCTGCTAAACTCAGGCTGTTTCCAGTTGACTCAGTTGCCAATTGTAACAAAGAAGATTGATTCAGTGCTTGACCAAATTGACCTAAATAATTGAAGTTAATTTCTGCTTCTTTTATTTTCTGGACTTGGCTCTTAACTTCTGGATCATCACAAAGATAACGCAATAAGCCGTAGCCAATTCCTTTATGAGGAATCTTGCGTAATTGTTCTTTGAATGATTTTAAAATTGTCCCTAAATTATCAGTTTCTTCCAGTTCCACCAGCACCGGGAAAAGGGTGGTAAACCAACCAACTGTTCGGGATAAATCTACTCCCTCAATAATATCTTCGCGCCCATGTCCTTCTAAGTTGAACCGCACTGAATTTGAATTAGTCCAGCGACTTAAAACCAGCACTAAAGCTGTCAATAAAACATCATTAATTTGAGTTTTATAAGCTTTGGGAACTTCTTGTAACAAAGCTTGAGTTTCTGCTGGAGTTAACGACACTGATATACTTTCAGCCGAAGCAACTGTATTCACGCCTTGGAGATAGTCTACTGGAATTTGAGAAACATTTACTTCCGATCCCCTTAGCCAGTATGTTAATTCCGATTTTAATTTTTCTGTTCGCGTCAGCGTGCCGTAGGCGTATTGAGCATATTCTTTAAGATGTTGTGCCCAATCTTGGAAAGAGGTGGTTTTTGGTGGTAACTGAATTGCTTGACTCTGACTTAGTTGTTGATAAGCTGTTAGTAAGTCTTCTAATAAGATCCGCCAAGATACTCCATCTACTACCAAATGGTGAATTACTATTAGTAATCTTCCAGGTTGGTCTTCTTCTAATTTGAAATAAGCAATTTGTACAAGATTAGATGCCAAGTTCAAACTTGCTTGTAAACTATTGGCGGTATTTTCAATGGTTGCTGGAATCTCAGTTTTTGGGAGACTTGATAAGTCGAAATAGGAGTAGGCAATCTTTTTAGTTGGAGTAGCGTGAATCTGTTCCCAACCGGATTCTGATGGTGTAAAGCGTAAACGCAAAGCATCGTGATGTTGGAGTAATTTCTCCCAGATTGGTGATAATAATTCCGGCTGAAAGTCGGATGGTGTTGTGAATAGAAATGATTGATTAAAGTGGTGTGTTTCTACCCATTTTAGATCAAAAAATCGCTGTTGAATTGGCGTTAGGTGTACTTTACCTGTAACTAATTTTTGGGCAATTTGAATTACTTTGGTAGTCCCAGCAACAGCAGCTAATTCGGCAATAGTTTGATGGGCAAATAATTGGTTAACTGTGAGTTGTAGTCCAGCTTGCCTTGCTTTAGTGACGATTTGAATGCTGAGGATAGAATCGCCACCTAGTTCAAAGAAGTTATCATGAATGCCGATCGGATCTACCTTCAAAACTTCTGTCCAAATCTGCGCTAGGATCTCTTCAACTGCGGTACCAGGGGCGACTAAATTTACTTCGATTCCCGATCGAGATTCCGGCATCGGTAAAGCACGATAATCTACCTTACCATTTGGTGTTAAAGGCAAATTCTCTAGCACCACAAAATTAGAGGGAATCATGTAGTCGGGCAGGATTTTCTTAAGATTAGCCCTCAGAGATGGTACTAAATTATCGGATTGATTATCTTCTTCCTGCTCATAATTCGCAAATAATCGTTGATAGAAAGGTGTTTGCCGGAAATTATTTTTATAGTGATAGGAAACATATTCAAAGTCAATCTTTTCTCCATTCTTTTTCAGCAAACTACCCTTAATCGCATAATCTGGGTTGAGATTATTGTCGCAAAGCTTCCGAGAACAAACTGCTTGAATGATATCACCTTGTTCTACTTCAATTGCTGGTTCAAATGCTGGAAAATAAATCGGAAGCCAGCAATGCTCGTGTTCTAGAATATCTATTTCTTCTCCAGCAATTGTATGCAAATTCAACCAAACTAAAAAGCCATCCATTCGCCCACTTTTTTGCATTTCCAATTTAATTTCATGGGTGAAATCCGGGCTAACATATTCATTGAAATTCAAGTCTTCCAAAACATCCACTGTGGATAGAACATTTGATTTGGGGAATTTCTTAATACATACCCTTAAATCAAAGGGATATCCAACTTGTTTAAAGATTTCTTTGGCGTAATGTGCCCCAATTTCAGCAAACTGAGGATTATGTAATATTTCATCTGGAAGCGTGACAGCTGCCATTTTAGTAACGCTTCTTTCAGGAATCATCAAACCATCAGGCTTGAGTAATCTTCTGGAGTTATTAATAATTACTGTTGCACCTTCAGAGCCACCGATCGATCCCACAATTTCTGAAACGCAAACATCAGCAAGTTCAGGGAGATTAACTACAGTTGCATCTCCATGAATCACTATAATTTTATCTGCTAAACCTAACTTTTCAATACAAGTTCTGGCTTTGTGGCAGGTTTCTTCATTTAGTTCAATTGCATAAATTTTCTTGGCACCTCCTGCAACACAAAATCTCGCTAAGATAGCATCTTTACCTGTGCCGATTTCCACAACTATTTTATCTTTGACCAATCGATCGATCGCCACCTGATAACTATGATTGCGTCGATGGTCATTAGTCATCGCATAATAAAGTAAATCATCGTAGACATAGAACTCAGCTACAGATGGCAATAGTTCTGCTTTATCTGTTAATGAATCTTCTAATTTCTTTGATGATTCAATATTTTTTTCTTGTGGTACAATGTATGCTACCAAGCGTTTTTTGTTCGGTTCATCTTCCCGTGCAACGACAACTGCTGTTTGGACTTCAGGTAGTTGGGACAAAGCTGTTTCAACTTCGCCTAATTCAATTCGGAAACCGCGAATTTTTACTTGATTATCTATCCGTCCCAAGTATTCAAGATTGCCATCGGGTAAATAGCGGGCTAAGTCTCCTGTTTTGTAAATTCGCTCCCGTTTGCCGCATAATTCTACTTCGATAAACTTTTCATTAGTTAAATCTGGACGATTCAGATAACCCCTAGCTAAACCTACCCCAGCAATGCACAATTCTCCTGGGATTCCTACGGGTAATGGTTGATTGTGGGCATCTAAAATATAGATGCGGAGATTGGATAAGGGTTTACCAATGGGCGGTTTTTTGCCATCGGGTTGAATTAGTGCCAGCACAGCTGTTACCGTAGATTCTGTAGGCCCATAGCAATTGTAGAACTGCCTTCCTACACCCCAAAAGTTAGCTAACCCAGGAGGACAAGCTTCACCACCAACACTTAAAAATTGCAAATGGGGTAAGTTTGCTTGCGGTAAAACAGACAAAGCCGAAGGAGATAAAAAGCAGTGGGTAATTTGGTTCTCGGCTAAGAAGTCAACCAACATTTGACTAGGTAACAAAGTTTCTTTATCAGTGAGATATAAACTAGCACCACTGACTAAACTTGTGGCTATTTCTCCTACAGACAAATCAAAACTAAACGAGCCAAATTGAAGCAAACGGCTCATACCTGAACATTGAAAAGTTTTTGCCCAACTTAAAGAAAGATTGACAATAGCACGATGTTCAATCATCACACCTTTGGGCGTACCAGTGGAACCAGAAGTGTAAATTATATAAGCTAAATCAGCCGGAACACTCAGGGAAACTGGATTATGTTTTAATTCTGAACTAAAACTTGCTTGGTCTAAGCAAATAATTTGTGGAGATGGTTCTAAATTAATGCTGCTTAATTTGTCGGATAGGAAAGATTGAGTGAGCAGCACTGAGGTTCCAGAATCTTCAAGTATAAAGCTTAAACGATCGATCGGATAATCTGGGTCAAGGGGTAAGTATGCGCCACCCGCTTTGAGAATCCCCAGTATTCCGACTATCATTTCTAAAGAACGTTGCACGCAAATTCCTACCAACACATCTTTTGAGTTTTCTGTTTTAAGTAAAGAGCGCAAATAATGTGCTAATTGATTTGCTTTGGCATTCAATTCCCGATAGGTTAGTTGTTGATTTTCAAATACTACGGCTATAGCATCAGGTGTTTTTTCCACTTGTTGTTCAAACAATTGATGCAGACATTTATCAGAGGGATAATCAACTTGAGTATTGTTCCATTCAATTAACAGTTGATGTTGTTCAACGGCGGTTAAAATCGGTAGTTGAGAAATTGGTGCTTGGGGATTGGCGACAATACTTTCGAGTAAAGTGAGTAAGTGACCTGTCATCCGAAGAATCGTAGAGTCATCAAACAAATCAGAATTGTACTCCCATACTCCCGCCAGTCCTTCAGGTGTGCTAGCTATTGCCAAATTTAAATCAAATTTAGCGATCGGATTTTCGATCTCTATCGGACTCAGCGTTAACTCACCCAGTTCTAACTCGGACACAGGTGCATTCTGAAAAGCAAACATTACCTGGAATAGAGGTGTATGGCTAAGATTCCGTTCAGGTTGCAAAGCTTCCACCAACATCTCAAAGGGCAAATCCTGATAAGTATATGCCTCCATTGCTGTTTCTCGAACCCGAATCAGTAATTCCCTAAAGCTGGGATTACCTGATAAATCAGTCCGCATCACTAATGTGTTAACAAAAAAACCAATTAGCCCTTGAATTTCACTCTGATTACGATTAGCAATGGGTGTCCCTACCAAAATATCTGACTGTCCCGTATAGCGGTACAGTAAAGTATTAAAAGCTGCCAACAGCGACATGAACAAAGTCGTCCCTGTTTCTTGACTAAGTTGGGTCAACTTTTGTGATAACTCAGGAGAAAGTGAAAACTGTTGATTTGAGCCGACGAAAGTTTGTACTGGTGGTCTGGGACGGTCTGTAGGTAATTCTAATAAAGCAGGTGCCTCTTTTAGTTTTTCTTGCCAGTAATTCAATTGGCGTTGTAATACTTCCCCTTGCAACCATTCTCGCTGCCAGATAGCAAAATCAGCATACTGAATTGGTAGTGGGTCTAAGGGTGATGGCTGACCTTGAGTGTAGGCATTGTATAGTGCTGATAGTTCCCGAACAAACACACCCGTTGACCAGCCATCAGAAACAATGTGGTGCATACAAACTAACAAAATATGTTCGTCTGGAGACAACACTATTAACGTCGCTCTAATTAATGACTCATTTGTTAGGTCAAAGGGTTGCAACCCTTGTTGTTGCAATAATTGTCGGGAAATTATCTCTTGTTCTTGTGTGGATAAATGCTGTAAATCCACCACTGAGACATTCCAGGTCGTTTCTGTATGGATGATTTGGCACGGTTGTCCATCAACAACAGCGAAATTGGTGCGTAAAACCTCGTGACGCTGAATAATTTCAGTCAAGCTTTTTTCCAGGGCTATTCGATCGAGATTTCCCTCCAGACGTAATGCGGCTGGGATATTGTATAAAGCACTGTTCGGATCAAATTGGTCTAAAAACCATAAACGTTGTTGAGCGTAAGATAGGGGTAATTCTTCAGTCATCATTTTCTTTTCCTTGGTAAAATGCGTGGGGTCGTTTGGTCTGAGTTTTGTTGGGGTAAATTGGCTATTGTTTGCGCTAATTCAGCTAATGTCGCAGCATTAAACAAATCGCGCAAAGGAAGTTCGACCTTAAAGCGATCGCGAATACATAAAACCAATTGAGTTGCCAGTAAAGAATGTCCCCCTAATTCAAAGAAGTTATCATGAATGCCAACTCGCTCTACTTTCAGGAGTTCTATCCAAATTTGAGCCAGCGTTTCTTCAACAGGCGTGCGAGGTGCTTCATATTTGTCAGATGGTTCGCCCTTTACATTTGGCGTGGGTAAAGCGCGGTAGTCTACTTTGCCATTAGATGTCAGGGGTAAGGATTCCAGGACTACAAAAGTATTGGGCACCATGTAGGCTGGTAATTGGTTGGTGAGGAACTGACGCAGTTCGTCCGTTTGAACAGATGCTTCACCTTTGGGCACCACGTAAGCCACCAAACGTTTATCCCCAGGCGTTTCCTCTCGCACCACTACCACACTTTCCCAAACTGCTGGATGTTTCACCAGTAAACTCTCAATTTCGCCCAATTCAATACGGAAACCGCGAATTTTGACTTGATTATCAATCCGTCCCAAATACTCCAACTCGCCATTGGGTAAATAACGAGCTAAATCCCCGGTTTTGTAAAGTCTTGGGGGTTGGGGGGTAGGTGTTAGGGGTTGGGGAAAAAGAAGGGGTTGGGTGTTAGGGGTTGGGGGTTGGGGAAATTCTTTTTCCCTATCACCTAACCCCTGACCCCTATCCCCTAAAGAATCCCTA
>NZ_JBHFNQ010000239.1:0-1216 GCF_041929345.1 Floridaenema aerugineum BLCC-F46 | reverse complement strand
AGAACTAGCTAAGTTTATGAAGTCGTTGGGGGTGGAAAAAGCGATGAATTTGGATGGTGGCAGTTCCTCGTCTTTCTATTACAAAGGGCAGACGTTCTATGGCAAAGTGGACAGCAAGGGAAATTGGGTAAAGCGACCTGTCAAATCAGTTTTACTGGTTTTTTAGAATTTGTGCGCCATGGCGCACATTTTTAGCGCCTGGGATACCCAACTTTTTGAACTTTTCATTGCTTTAAAGCTAACTATGTCTGCTAGTTGCTATAAAGCCATTTCCGACACCTGTAGGCAACATTTGAGCGATCGCTCTCAGACTTCAGTTTGACCGATCGCACTCACATTCGGATCGAGGTCGCCGCCTGTATTGTAAACATAATCAAATGCTCCCCGATCGCCCAGTAAGTGCGCTCGCAAAAATAGTCCACTCCAGCGAGCGATCGCACCGTATTTCAAAAAAGTTTATACCATACATTGTACTTTTTGTCAACCTCTTTGACTGGACTGGCGCTGTAAGTACTGAGATATTTCTGAAAAAACTTCCGTGAAAAGCCTGATACCGGATGACGAAGGATTCTATTTCAAATATAAACAGATTGTTTTTTCAAGTTACTATGCGCTGCTGTCTGCTGCCAATATTAGTAGAAAGAAATCAGCTTCAGTCAACCGCCAGTCTCAGTCAGAGATAGTAAAAAATGAAAAAAGAGAGATTTGCTCCTGAATGTCTTGACTAAGAATCATACGGTTTTTTTCAAATGCTAAGTCTCCTTGAGAAGAGGAGGCTTATTTTTTGAGGATATTTAGTTTTTTACTAATCATTAAAGATTTACTTTACCTAATTTGAATAGGTAGGTATGTTGTTCATAAATCATTTAGATGTGGTTGGGTTATTCGCCCAAATTCTTGTATAAATAGCAATTTCAGATTAGTTTATCAATGTCCTCTGTATAAGGAATGTCTTAATAAATACTTAATAATCTCCTACTTTATGTCACTAATAGTACGGGGTAAATAAAATTTTGTAACATAAATAATAGCAGGAGTACAGTGGTTTTGTTTACATTTGTTATTGAAAAAAATTGCTCTTACCCCTTTACAAGCCCAAGGAAAATTGATAAGTTCATATTGTCGGAAGCAAAGGCAAACGCCTCGCACCGATAACAACAAAAACAACAAATGAGTAAAGGTACAAAACAATGGCAGTTGAAAAAACCAATTCTTC
>NZ_JBHFNQ010000238.1:0-2316 GCF_041929345.1 Floridaenema aerugineum BLCC-F46 | reverse complement strand
AGAACTAGCTAAGTTTATGAAGTCGTTGGGGGTGGAAAAAGCGATGAATTTGGATGGTGGCAGTTCCTCGTCTTTCTATTACAAAGGGCAGACGTTCTATGGCAAAGTGGACAGCAAGGGAAATTGGGTAAAGCGACCTGTTAAATCAGTTTTACTGGTTTTTTAGAATTTGTGCGCCATGGCGCACAAATAGCGATCGCTTCCAAGAACAGAAAATCTAACTCTTCATTACTGGACTATAGTCTAACGCCGCCCGCTCCCAATGCCCTAAATTCGCTGCTGCTTCGTAAGTGCTTTGCAAAAACTTCAGTACCATTGCGTCTGGATCGTTTGCCTGCCTTACTGCCTCATAAGGCAAGACGAACTCTTGTATCTCTGGACTAAAGAAGGCTTTCTGGGGTTGCACAGGGTAATCTGAGAATCCTTCCGGGGCTGGATAGGCGTAGGCGTAGAATAATGCCTCAATTGAGCCTTTGCCAAACCAAAACCCGCAACTGCTTACCTCGTGGGAGTAAGCTTCTCGCGTCACCCAGTCTGCCATCCCTGGCACACCCCCTGGATGCTGGGGCGCACGTCGCCCAGAGAAGCGAGTCACTGCCAAATCAAAGCTGCCCCAGAAGAAATGAACTGGGCTACACTTTCCTGCATAACCAGCACGAAAATTCGTCAGGAGGCGATCGCACTGCACGAGAATTCGCCAAAACCGTTGAGCATAGTCTCGGATCGTAAGCCTGGTGCTGAATATCCTGCTCAAAGGGAATGGGTAGGAAGATAAATTTTTACAGCCGCCGCTATTTCTGGTAATTTAACACCTGTTTGTTGAAAAAATAGCTCGGCGACTATTTCTGATATTGGCTGAGTATGATTATTTTCAGCGAAAGTTTGGCATAATGCAGTTACTAAACTTCCATAATTATCTTTAAGCTTCCAACTTTCTAACCATTTTTGTGCTTCTGAATCTAATTGAATATCTCCGATTTTCCGAATCTCTTTAGCTTCCCAACCTTTTGCCCAAGCAGAATGATGTCTTCCTGCTGCTAAAATCACCGTGTATATAATACCGAAAATCTGTTGATTATCAGCATTAAATTCATTTTGTAATAAGGGAAATAGAGATTGTTGTAAAATGTATTGTGCTAAGAAAGCACTTTCAACAGCATGGTTAGGTCGTTTGTGTTTAGCTTCATAAGTTTTAAGAGCGTGTTTTTGTTGGTTGTCTTCTGGGTTATAATCTGTGTGTGCTAGTAAATGTGATTTAGGTGGTTTACCTTTGAAGCTAGAATGTGCGATCGCCTGCCATCCCCTCATCACTGCTTGCCATTTAACTTGTAATTTCCCCAAATCATGAGTAAAGATTGCTAATAATACCAAATATTCAAACAGTTCTTCTGCTTGGGTTATGGTTAATTGGGTCAAAATTTTTTGTTGAATAAATCGTCCGCCAGTATGTAGTAATTCATGACGAACGCTACCATATTCAGTTTTTACCCAAGTACCATTTTTTAAGCCTATTGTCGAGAAAGATTCCCGCCAGCATTTCCACATACAGCCTAAATGTCCGACATAAGTATCCATCTGATACTGATATTCATTAACTGCTTGCTTTGGTGGTTTATTGGGAGAAATAAAGTTATTACCTTCAATATTTACGCCAATCAGTAAACCAATCTCTTCATCATAGTAAACATAGCGAGGATTAACTAAAATTTGCCAGCTATTCACTAAGTCAATTTGGGAACGAACGGCGATACAAATAGGTTGATTATAGGTTTCAGCAGCTTTTCCTTTTGGTGCTTCAATCCGCTTGAATATCCAATCAATTTGGTATTCTAAATTTTGGACTTCACGCCAAACTTTTAATAAAGTAGTGATGGGTACGGAAAAGGCTAATAGTTTTTTGGGATTTATTTGTTGATTATCATCAAAATCAATCAGAATTGGTTCATTCCAAACAAATACACTGCGGTTATCTACATGACGAATTAAGTCATCGGCAACTGAGCGATCGCCTGTGAAAATAGCATCATTGAACTTTCTTTCAAATTCAGCCGAGTCATTTTTTCTCCGTTCTGTTTGTAGGGAATCTGCGGCTATGTGTACGCGATTAATCCATGATTGTTCTAGGTTAAAATCAACCTGTTGATTAACTGTTTCTGATTGTGTGTGTGCTTCTAATTGGACTTTGGACAAAGAAGAAAAGCATTTCGCGATAAATGAACGCGAAATAATTTATTATTTAAAAAGCTTTAATGTCAAAACGTGAGGTTAGAAATTTAGGAACTAATCAATCAAGCTTATCGGGAATAATTTCACTTT
>NZ_JBHFNQ010000237.1:0-2525 GCF_041929345.1 Floridaenema aerugineum BLCC-F46 | reverse complement strand
TGAGACAAGGAGAAACGACAATAGTCAATATCCGTCTCAGCCTTTCGATAACCCCGATCAAGTACAAATTCCTCCTATTGATACTAAGGACGAGGGAGAAATTTTCGACTCTCCTGTGGATTTGACTATTACCGTTAAACAAGATCCTTCCAATATCCATCTTTATTTCCCCAGCGATGGAGTTGCTAGAACACGACCAGTTATAAGGAACCTCACATTTCCGTCTTACACAACTACAAATGTACGTCAAGATGTTAGTGAAATTAAGAAATTCTTCTTTCGCAGTAATGACTCGCTAGTTACTACTGTCGGTACTTATTGGCAATATCGGGTGGGTAATAGGTGGGTCTATATAGGGCCGGGAGAAAGCTGGCGGTCCGGTGACTACACGAAACCTTCTATCAAGAATGGAGCCAGAGGACTCCCGTTACACCGAAGGTTAACGGGAGATGAATGGCGACCAATAAATAAATTGAGCGTAGCGAATCCTTATTCTGGTGTCGCTTGTTGTTCGACATATTTTTTTAACTGTTCCACTGTTGCACCGCCACAACTAGCAACAAAATAAGAACCAGTCCAGCAAATTTGGTTTGTTGTAGAAATATTTCTGTGCCAAGCAGGGATATTCCTTGCGAATTAATCGGCTACTAACTGTTTTTAAGTTACCGATTAATGTAGATAGTGGTATATCTGGCTTGTAGTCAATTAGTAGATGTACGTGATCTGATTCTCCATTAAATTCTAGTAATTCTGATTCCCATTTATTTAAGGTTTGTTTTAAGATTTGTTCCAATCGTATTAAGATTTCGCCGTTGATTGCACGTCTACGATATTTTACCACTAAAACAACGTGAGCGTTAAGCCTGTAAACAGACCTAAAACCATGATGGTATGAGGTTGACATTTTAAAGCGCCAAGTGTTAACATACAAATAAGTTTAGCTCAAAAGAACTGATGTTAGACACGCTCAAGGTAAGAATTTATCCAAATAAAGAACAGCGAGAAGCTTTAGCTAAAAGCTTTGGTTGTTCCCGTTTTGTGTTTAATTATTACCTGAATAAAACTAACAATCAGTATCAAGAAACGGGTAAGAGTATGAGCTATTGCGATATGGCGAAAGACCTAACCCAACTGAAAAAGCTACCAGATTATGAATGGTTAACAGAAGTAACTGCTGCTACATTACAGCAGACGCTTAAAAACCTAGAATCTGCCTTCAATAATTTCTTTGTCTTACGAGCGAGATTCCCAAAGTTTAAAAGCAAGCACAGGAAACAATCAATTCGTTACCCTGAAAGCTGTTCAATTAAAAATGGTGGTTTAAAGTTGCCAAAACTTGGGATTGTTAAAGCTTCAATTTCAAAAAGTATTAACGGTAAAATTAAGTCTGTAACTGTTTCTCAAACAAGCACAGATAAGTATTTTGCTGCAATTTTATTTGAAACTGATGATTTAACCAGTAGTAAAGAAGGAAAAATCTCAAGTATTGATCTAGGTTTGAGCAGTTTAGTTACTGTATTTGATGGAGAAAAGTTTGATAAAGTTGATCCAATCAAACCTACCAGAAAATATGCCAAGCGTTTAAGACGTAGACAACAAGCTTTAAGTCGTAAACTTAAGGGTTCAAATAATAGGAAGAAAACAGTTAAAAGAGTTGCCAGAGTTCACGAAAAGATAGCCAATACCAGACAAGATTTTCTCCATAAACTCTCAAGAAAGTTAGTTGACGAAAACCAAGTCATTATAGCTGAAAACCTTTGCATCAAAGGATTAGCGCGAACCAAACTAGCAAAATCAGTGTTAGATGCTGGATGGGGAATGTTGCTTAATTTCATCTGCTATAAACTGGATCGAGAAGGAAAAATACTTGTACAAGTTGACAGATTCTTTCCCAGTACAAAGCTTTGTAATGGTTGCTTTTTTCAAGAATAATTCATTAAATCTCAGCGTCCGTGAATGGGTTTGTCCAGAGTGCAAAATTCACCATGATAGAGATGAAAATGCAACACAAAATTTAAGGGAAGAAGGTATACGGATTCTGTTAACAAATACCGTAGGACATACGGAATTTCAAGCTTGTGGAGAAGCTGTAAGACTTAGTGGTGCTTGCTTGCATCAAAGAGCAGGTTTCGGTGAAGCAAGAATCTCCCGTTACAGCGTAGCTTAACGGGAGAGTGTCAAAAGTTTTAATTTTGGATTTGATGGTCGATATGTTTGGCCTATTTATGGTGGGACAGGTAAAGTTACTTGGAGTCCGACTTTCCCACCTCGCAATTCTGAAAGCGAACCGCCGACAAAAAAAAAGGAGGAGAAAGTGGAAACGTGCTTGTTTGATGAAGAAAAAATCAAAAAGATTATCAGAAGCTTAAAAGCGAAAATTGAAGTTCCTGTTGTTGAAGCGATAAAAAAGAATGTTAATGGATCTGAAATTTGGGTTCCAAAGATCAATCGTACCCAGATCGAAGTTTTAGCTATTGATGAAAATACAGCAGCTTCTATGGCGCTGATTTATCGCAAGATTGCAG
>NZ_JBHFNQ010000236.1:0-5675 GCF_041929345.1 Floridaenema aerugineum BLCC-F46 | reverse complement strand
GAAGTTTGTTAGACTTCCACCATCGCCAAGCTGTTTGGTATGAGATCCCTAAGTGCTTAGCATAGTCTGATAGCTTCATTGTTATATGATACTATGCCTGATTATATTTGTTTATATAATGAGAGAAGTTTTATAATACCACAACTCATTTAATCTATTGACATATTGTAAATAATTCGTTACATTTATTTACATAAGGTAACAAAAGAGAGAGAAAAACAAATGTACACCACTGATGACAGAGGGATTTTGAACAACTACGCTGTTGAACCCACCGTTTACTATGCTGAGTACCCTTCAGTTGAGCAACAGCAAAGATACCTTTTCCAAGGTGCTGTTTCAGTTTTGTTCGTTAGCTTGTTAGTTTTGACTGCCTTTGGGGTTAGCTAAGGATTAAGAAGATTTGAACCAAAGTGAATCGCGTCGATTATCGGAATTCTCCTCAATGAGCCTCAGCCTAAAAGCTGAGGTTTTTGCTATTTATGCCGATTCAGGGATAATTCAAATATGCAAAAGTAAAACAGAGAAATGCAGCGGTACAAAAGACGATCGCCTTCCTTAAAAAACATTCTCTGCGATCGAGTTTCTATCCTGATTGAAAAGTTAGATAATTGGTATTTTATGCGAACTATTGCTGAGATTAACGAGAAAATAAACAATCAAACGGTAGTGGTGTGGACAGTAGAGGAATTAAAAGTCCGAGTTGCAGAAGTTGGTGTCACCCAAGCAGCGAAAGAAGTGGATGTAATTACCACTGGCACCTTTGAACCAATGGAATCATCAGGGGCGATTATTAACTTAGGTCATACCGATCCCCCGATTAAAATTCGCTCTTGTTGGTTAGATGGAATTTTGGCTTATTCTGGTTTTGGGGCAGTAGATTTGTATTTAGGAGCGACTCAAAGCGTAGATTACGAACGTGGTGATGGTTTAGAAGAAGAATCAAAAGAACGGGGTGGTGGTCATGTAATTGAAGATTTAATTGCCGGAAAAACTGTGCATTTAAGAGCGATCGGACAAGTCACCGACTGTTATCCCCGCGCTTCCTTTGAAACCACAATTACCCGCGATACAATCAACCAATTTTATCTATATAATCCGCGAAATATCTACCAAAATTTTATTGTCGGAGTTAACGGAGGCGATCGACCACTTTACACCTACCTTGGCCCACTACAACCCCGACTGGGTAACGCCGTCTATTCCAACCCCGGAGCCATATCCCCCCTATTCAACGACCCCAACCTAGAAACGATCGGCATCGGCACCCGGATTTTCCTGGGTGGTGGCATTGGATACATAGCCTGGGAAGGCACACAAAACTTTACCCTCCAAAAACGCTTACCTAATCAAACCCCGATCGGTCCTGCTGCCACCCTCGCCTTAATCGGCGATGCCAAACAAATGGAGCGACGTTGGGTGCGCGGTTGCTACTTCAAAAACTATGGCCCCTCCCTAATGCTCGGAGTCGGTGTCCCGATCCCAGTTTTACACGAAGAAGTCATCAAAAAATGTGCCGTCCAAGACAAAGAACTAGTAGCACCAGTAGTTGATTTCTCCATTCCCCGGCGCGTGCGTCCCACCTTTGGACTAGTCACCTACGCTCAACTAAAATCCGGTCGGATCACCATTGAAGGCAAACAAGTCAGAACTGCTCCCCTCGCCAGCATTTATCTGTCCCGGCAAGTCGCGATCGAACTCAAACAATGGATCGGTGCGGGAAAATTCACCTTAACCGAAAGAGTTGCCCCTATTCCGAGCGATCGGGCATTTTTACCCCAAGATCGTTGGGGCGCAACGATCGCACTGGAATAGGCGCTCTCGGAGCAGGGGTGCTCTCGGTGCAAGGGAGAGAAGTCTTAAATTCCCCCCTTGGTAAGGGGGGCTAGGGGGGATCTAGGTATCATTTGCCCATTCCCTATTCCCTGTTCCCTTCTACCAACCTAACTGCTCCCCTCGCTACTAGGCTGGCGTTTGGGGCGCGGAACAGGTTTGGGAAGTGGTTTGTTGGCTCCGCCTGGAGGTGCTGAAATACCTTCTGGAGCACCTGGACGATGGGGACGATCTTTTTTCCAAGGTTTTTTTCCACCAGGGCCACCACCACCGCCAAAGCGTTTTCCTCCGGGGCGCGGTTTTCCTGGTCTTCTCTGGCGTACAGAGGCAATATCTTGTGCTTGTCGAATTACCAAAGCATCAGCTTCTCTGATTACCTGAAAGTCCCAGAAGTAACCTACAGCTTTCTTTTCCAAAAGACCATTGAGCGTCAATTTGAAGAATTTAGGTTTATCGCTTTCCTTCTTGGCTGCTTGCTTAATCTTGACGATGATTTTTTGTTCGTCTTGAGATTGGAAAACCACTTCACCACGAATGGAAAAATAACCATCTTCTGCTGGTTGAGCCGATTCTGGCGCTGCTGGTGCTTCTGCTGGTGCTTCTGCTTCTGACTCAGCAGCTAGACGCTCTTTATCTAATTTTTCTGGTTCCCAAACGCCAACTATTTGCACATGAAGGTCGCCTTGTTCTTGTCTGGTTCTGGGATAAACTACCCACAGGTGTTCGTTTGCCAAATCTAAGTGATTTTTGACTAAACTCATTACCCGACCTAGCAAGACAGCATCAATCTGTTTCCCATCTGCGACAATCACGTTACCACGAGTAAACTGTTCTTGACTCGGAACATATTTTCCCCGTACTAAACCAATAGCTCGATATTGCAAGGGTTCACTCGGAGGAGGAATTGGTTGTAGCCGTGATAGATTATCTTGCTCAGTTGTAGTATTGGCTTGATCAGAAGTTGTGTCTGAGTTGGCTGTTGGCGTAACAGGAGCAGGATCTACAGTTGGAGTTGGTTCAGCTTTTTTAGGTTCACTTTTGTGAACTGCAACAATTTTAGGAGTAGTTTCGCTCTTAGGAGTCGAAGGACTTCTGGGCGGGATAGGTTCAGCTGTAGTTTTAGGCGCACCTGTTGCTTTAGGTTCGCTCTTGGGAGTTGAGGGACTTTTGGGCGGGATAGCTTCACGAGTGGTTTTAGACTCACTTGTTGCTGTTGGTTCGCTTTTGGCTGTCGGGGCGCTTTTAGGCGGATTTGGCCGCCGCACCACTGGCAGCTCAGTTGCTGGAGCGGGTTCGGGATTACTAGAGGACTGAGGAAACTGATTAGGATTGGGAGAGGGACTCATAAAAACTCCTTGGAGCGGAGACACACTTCATTCTGGCTTGGGATGGAAAATGTCTGGTTTTGATTCAGGAGGATTGGTTGCTCCCCCTGTACCAGTCAACAGCCAAAACCTGTATTTACTACTCTATTCTTTTGCTGAACATTTCGTAATTCACAGGATGCTCACAATCCACTCTAATAAAGCAGTTGATTGCGATCGACAAGTTTTTTCGCCTGTCTATTTTACTCAATGCAATATCTATCTTGTTTCATCCGTAAAGTTTCAGTAATTATTTGCTATAGTTAACGATCGTCTTAATAGTCAGCATTGGGTGGCTTGTCTACCTGTTTGGTTTTGGTTACATCAGCGACCCATAGTTGATAATATTAATTAGAGTTCAAAGAAGTTTTGTGTCTGAAAAGCTCCGTCGCTGGTTGATTTTTGGGTTTTTGCTCTTGGGGACTATCTCTTTTGTGATTCCCACTATTATGCCTTTTTTGGGTGGCCCGCCCAATCAAGAATCCTCTTCGGCTCGAACACCTGCATCTATTCAAACGCCAGCCGGGAAGCAAGAGGAATTACTTGCTCAGGCGCGGGGTTATCAGTTAGTCCTACAACGAGAGCCTGATAATGAAACGGCTCTTAAGGGATTGTTGTTTACTCAGCTAGAGTTGGTACGTCTGGGAGTCGCTGATGTAAAAACTACGATCGAACCCTTGGAAAAGTTGGCGAAACTCAAGCCGGAAAATACGGAATACTCGGTTTTACTGGCTCAGGCTCGGCAACAAACTGGCGATCGCGAAGGTGCCGCTAAAGCCTATCGCTCTATTCTGGAATCTCAGCCAGGGGATGTCAAGGCTTTACAAGGTTTAGTCAGTTTGCTATTGGCTGAAGGTCGTCCCGAAGCTGCTATTGGTTTACTGCAAGATACTTTGGAAAGCGCTCCTAACCTGAACCAAATTAAGCCTAACACTGTCAATGTAATTTCTGTGCAACTGATGTTGGGACAGGTCTACGCTGAACAGGAACGCTATGCTGATGCTATCAATGTTTACGATAATGCGATTAAAGCTAATAAGGAAGATTTTCGCCCGGTTTTAGCTAAGGCTTTGGTGTTACAAAAACAAGGCAAAAATGAGGATGCTAAATCTCTGTTTAATTCCGCAGCTAATTTAGCTCCTGCTCAATATAAAGACCAAATTGTTAAATTAGCATCGTCATCTGCCGCCGCTGCTTCTCCTGCACCTGCTGCACCTACGACTCAGGAACAACCGGAAAATAACAATTAATTGGTCATTGGTAATTGGTCATTGCAATATCTGTACATCCTTGCCCCTGCTGATGATTTAATTAACAATCATTCAGGAATAACCAGTTACCAATTAACTTTTTAAACACCTTCTAAATAAGATACTAAGGCAAATAGGAGAAACAACATTCCTCCTATAGCTGTTAATCTACGTTCGGAAATTCTTTTGGCAATTAGTCTACCGCAAGTTACTGCGATCGCCGCACAAATTCCATGCCCTAAAATGGCTCCGGTGGTAACTCCAAAAGCATTGTATCCTGCTGCTAAACTAATTGTGGCAAACTGCGTGCGATCGCCCCACTCTGCTACAAATGTCATCACAAATGCTTTAATTACCACTGCTAAATTACTCTCTTTATGCCGGATTTTTGCTTCGGCTTTGTTCACCGCTTCTAAGGCTTCTTCTGCTTCGTCACATTCACCTTTAGCTGGCATAATGCTTGCTTCATAAAGTAACTTTAGCCCAAAGGCAACAAACAACACAATTTCTGCATAATAAACATATAATTTCGGTAAAAGCGACACCACTTGTCCCATTAAAACCGATAATATTGTCATTGCTGCTAAGGCTGCGGTAACACCAATAAATATCAGCTTCCGCGAATGACGCATCGCTAAAATTGCCGCAATAAAAAAGGTTTTGTCGCCTAATTCTGAGACTGTAATTAACAATAATCCAGCAGTAAAAGCTGTCAGCATTCTCTCAAACTCTCCTGGGTGTTTCTGCTTTCCCTGACTGAGCTTGATGAGTGCAAATAGACTTCACCAAGCTCACATCAGTTGTGAACTTAGTGAAGGTCTCGCTTGCAAGATTAGTAGGCTCAAACTTTACTTGAGCTTGAAAAACTTGTCACCCGAACCAGGCTCATCGCCAGTATGTTGATTCAGATGGGCTAGGCAAATCTTTATTCCCTATTTCTCAGATTCGCTAGCAGCTACTCCCCTTCGGTTACATTTGTAATTGTACATCTATCTTCTGGAGTAAACAAGTAGTTTTCTTCTCATTGTTGTTTCATTTTTTCGTTGAGTTGGCTGGGTATACTACGTATTTAAATATTTTCAGAGTTTTTATTGAACGTGCGTAAAACCCCATCCCAAGAGTGGGTGGGGATGAAAGCACGGTTAAAGGAGGGGGTTCGATGCCCCCTCCTTTAACAATTAGCGTCGTTTTTGGGAGTCAATATATCGCTTAACAGCTTCAGAAGAAG
>NZ_JBHFNQ010000235.1:0-45751 GCF_041929345.1 Floridaenema aerugineum BLCC-F46 | reverse complement strand
ATTAAATGGGTTAACGATATGCTGGTAATGACGTTTGTGTGACAAACACTATTTCACTGAGGAGCCGTATGATGCGAAAAGTATCAAGTACGGTTTTGGAGAGCAACGGCTCTCGTGAGAGAGTCGTTGACTTTAATCATTAGGGAAGAAGGTATTAAAATTCTGTCAACAAATACGGTAGGACATACCGAATTTCAAGCTTGTGGAGAGAGCGTAAGACTAGTTGGTACTAGTACCAAAAAGCAGCACTCGAAGAAACAAGAATCTCCCGTCAAGCTAACGCTGTGACGGGAGAGTGTCAATCTTCGACTTTGTAGCCAAATTCAGCCAAACGTAGGCGAGATTGTCGCCATTTTGGTTGCACTTTCACAAATAATTCTAAATAAATCTTCCCAGCAATTAACTTTTGCATTTGTTCCCTAGCGGCGCTACCAATTGCTTTAAGCATTCCGCCAGCTTTACCGATTAAAATACCTTTTTGAGAATCACGTTCAACATGAATTGTTGCCCAAACGCGAGTAATTGTTGCCGATTCTTCTACTTGCTCAATTGTCACTGCTACTGAGTGGGGAACTTCTTCGCGAGTTAGCAACAAAATTTGTTCGCGGATTAATTCGCCCATAATAAAACGTTCTGGTTGATCGGTGACTAAATCCGGGGGATAATAATAGGGCCCTGTTTCTAATTTACTAATTAATAAGTCTTTAAGTGTTTCTATTCCTTCACTTGTCAGAGCGGAAAATTTGACAAAAGGCCAGTTATATTTTTTAGCTATTTGAATGTAACTATCATCAATCGGTTGAAAATTTGCGGGTTGTTGGTCTAATTTGTTCAATCCTAAAATTACTGGGGTTTTGGTTTTTTCTAATAGTTCGACAATAAAGCGATCGCCTCCTCCCGCCTCTTGGGAAGCATCCACCAAAAACAACAATAAATCCACTGATTGCATCGCAACTTGGGCATTTTTTACCAAAACTTCCCCTAAGCGGTGATGGGGTTTATGAATACCGGGAGTATCGACAAAAATTATTTGGGCTGTTTCTGTGGTTAAAATTCCTTGCAAGCGATTGCGGGTAGTTTGCGCTACTGGGGAAGTGATGGCAATTTTTTGTCCTACTAACAAATTCATTAGGGTAGATTTGCCCACATTAGGACGACCAATAATGCCGATAAAACCTGATTTAAACCCCGGTGGTGCAACGGGGATAGTAAATATTTCTGATTGCTGGAAATTGTCTTCTTGGTTACTCATTTGCTCATCAACCTTGATAATTGCTTTTGCCCTGATTCTGCTTAATTAAGCCAAACGATCGGTTTTCAAATAATCTAGCTTTGGTAAGGTTTTAGTTTGATTATTCAGTATTTCAGTAGCAGCTTGAGCAGTGACAGGGGGACTAAAGAAATAACCTTGGATACCATCACAATTTATCGATCGCAAAAATTTTAATTGTTCTGCTGTTTCTACTCCTTCGGCAATTAATTTTAAGTTTAATGCGTGCCCCAAATCAACGATCGCGGTAATAATTGCGGCATCTTTGGGATGGCTGATAAAATCATGAATGAATAAGCGATCGATTTTCAATTTATCTAAGGGAAATCTTTTCAGCGACCACAGGGAAGAGTAACCTATACCAAAATCATCCATAGAAATATGTATTCCCATACTTCTTAAAGTATGCAACACTGCAATTGTAAAGTCTACATCTTGGATGGCAATACTCTCAGTAATTTCTATTTCTAAATACTCTGGTTTTAACCCGGTTTCATGCAACACTTTAGCAATAGTTTTTACCAAATCTTGTTGCTGAAATTGTCTAGCAGAAAGGTTGACTGCGACGCGGATTGGTGGTAAACCAGCTTGTTGCCAAAGTTTGTTTTGTTCGCAGGCGGTTCTTAATACCCATTCGCCAATTTGAAAGATTAATCCCGTCTCTTCCGCCACCGGAATAAATTGATCGGGGCGAATTAATCCTTTCTCTACAGATTGCCAGCGAATTAATGCTTCCATCCCGACAATTTTACCTGTATTTATATCTAATTGGGGTTGGTAATGTAATAAAAATTCGGCTCTTTGTAGGGCTTTGTATAAATTATTTTCCAACACCATGCGTTCTAGGGCTTTATCCCCGATCGCTGGTGTATATACTTGATAGTTATTTCGCCCTTTTTGCTTGGCTTTATACATAGCAGCATCGGCATTTTTCAGCAGCGTTTCTGCATCTTCACCATCATAAGGAGCAAAGGCAATTCCAATACTAGCTTTGACGTAAAATTCTTGACCGCTAAAATTAAAAGGAGCGCTAATTACGTGCAGAATTCGTTCTACAATATGAACAGCATTTTCCGCACTCTGAACCCCAGCTAATAAGATCGTAAATTCATCTCCGCCCCAACGCGCTACTAGATCTCCTTCTCGTAAACAAGCTTGCAATCTTTGGGCAACTTGTTGTAATAATTGATCGCCTGTAGCATGACCGAGAGTATCATTAATGTTTTTAAAATAATCTAAATCGAGAAACGCTACCGCCAGCATTTTGCCACCTTGTTGCAGATGAGCTAATTCTAGGGAAAGGCGATCGCTAAATAGCAATCTATTCGGTAAACCTGTCAGTAAATCATGAGAAGCTTGATGTTTAATTGTATCTTCCACCCGCTTTTGCATCACAGCCATATAAAGATGTAATCCCAAAGCTTGCCCTAACTTAATTTCATCTTGAGTCCACTCTTTACTTTGTCCTTTTCTCACATCTCGCCAAGCTTGAAAAGATCTCCGAGGACGAGAGTTTCTTTTGTCTTTTCTGAGTCTTCCCGCCCATAATGTTTCCGTTTCAATTTCATTTCTAAATATTGTCAGACAACCTACACATTGTTGATGATATCGCAATGGTACAATTAACAAAGAGCGAATGCCAGTGGTTTTAAATGCCGGAATTAATTCTTTAAATTGAGGTTCTTGGTAGATATCGGTAATAATATAAATCTGCGAAACAGGATGTTTATTATCAGGAGATTCTAGATTTGTTGCCTCTATAGATTTGCTTGAATCTTTGGGAAAAAAATTAGTTTTGATGGTTGGTTTCGGTAGTAACCAAGATTGGGATAAAATAGAGGAGTTAAGATATTCTGCCTGCTTGTTTTTGTCTAATTCAATAATTTTTTGCCAAAACAGAGTTTCTTCCAGTTCCGGTATATTTGCTTGTTTACCACAGACAAAAACTTGTGCAGATTCTCCTATGCCATTGGGCGTAATATATAATCTGCCACCAGAAGCATCTAGGACTTTGACTGCTTGTTCGAGGACGGTTTGGCGAATTTTAAAAATGTTGATTGGGGAGTGTAAAATTTGGCTGATTTGATTGATAGTTGCTTCGTGTTCTGCTTGATTTCTGGCGCGAAACAGTAGATCGGATTGAGCGATCGCGATCGATAATTGATCGACTAACAATTGCACAATTTTTAACTCTCTTTCCGTATAGCGGCGCGGTTTTGCATGATGAGAAACCAACAAACCCCAAAGTTGATTTTGGTGCAAAATTGGCACAGTTAACGAAGAACGCACCCCCATTGTCGATAGATATTCTACATGACACTCATCTACTTGACAGTAACGAATATCCTCCGAGATTAAGCTTTCTCCCGTATGTGGACAATCTAATTGACTGAGAATTTTTCGCCCAGCAGCCACATCGACAATTACCCTTTGACGGGCTTTCAAAAACATCTGACGCGCATGATATGGAATATCGTCAGCCGGAAAACGTAAACCCAACAGAGAAGGTAAACGATGATTATTGATAGACTCTGCAATTACTTCGCCACTCTCATCAGCATGAAATGAATAAATTTTTACTCTGTCTGTATTTAAAAAAGCCCGAATTTCTTCCGTCGTCGTTGTTAAAATTTCTGGTAACTCCAAGGAACGACGGATTTTAGTAGCAATTCGATTCAGTAAGCTCTCCTCGGCGCTGAGTGAAGCCGCCTCTATTTCTTCTTGTAACTGAGATGTTGTTTTACTTTCTTCTTGAGCCATGCTCTTAATCTAATTACTCCGAATAGGCTGTTATGTTACTCTTAGCTAAATTTAACTATTTGCTCTACTTTGGCATCCTTAAAAGATTTTTAGTATATGTCTTTGTATATAATTTTACTTTATTTCTCTTAGTAATTCATAAAATTAGATTTAATTTATTTAAATTTACATTAATTAAATAAATTCTCTAACAAATTTATGGTATTAGTTCCAATTCGCAGTCAGGGGAAGGAGCCTGGTTGAGCGGAGCTATTGACAAAAATTCCTTGTAATCCTCAGTTCCCTCTCTTAAAATTAGGTTAATCTTTTATTTTACACCTGATTAATTGCCAACAAAAACACAAACTTTCTGTAACAGGCATTTTAATATTGTTCATAGTCAAAGACTAACTTACGGCAATGACATTAACTCCAACAAAATCAAAAGATTGGGATGCTTCCACCCTATTTCCTGGAATTGAGGTAATTACTGATCCAGTGCAGGTGGCAAAGCTTTCACAGGATTATCATACTTTTAGTCCTGTATTGCAACCGAAGTTAGCCGGAAAAACCGGAGATGTGGTAGTTCGTCCGGTGAACGAAGCCGAAGTTCTCCGAGTAGCAGCGGCTTGCGTTGAGTATAAAATACCTCTGACAGTGCGCGGTGCAGGAACGGGTAATTATGGACAATGCGTACCTTTGCATGGTGGTGTCATTCTAGATATGACGCGAATGCAGGAAATTTTGTGGGTAAAGCCAGGGGTAGCCAGGGTAGAAGCGGGAGTGAAACTGGCGCAGTTAGATAAAAAAGCCAGAGAAATTGGCTGGGAAATGCGAATGGCTCCTTCTACTTATCGTACTGCGACAATTGGGGGTTTTATTGCTGGGGGAAGTGGTGGAATAGGTTCAATTAATTATGGCTTACTTGGCGATCGCGGCAATCTTTTAGCATTAAAAGTTATTACAATGGAAGACCAACCCCGTGTAATTGAATTGCGGGGAGATGATGTGCAAAAAGTCAATCATGCTTGGGGTGTGAATGGCATTATCACAGAATTAGAAATTCCCTTAGCGCCTGCATATCCTTGGGCAGAAATAATAGTCACTTTCGATGATTTTATGACATCTGCCAAATTTGGGCAAACTTTGGCTGATGCAGATGGGATGATTAAAAAGTTAATTTGTCTTACTGCATGGCCGATTCCTACTTATTTTACGGCTTTGCGATCGTATCTTCCAGACAACACCCATGCCGCCCTATTAATCGTATCAGAAACCAGTTTAGAACCCTTACAAGATTTAGTCCAGCAATTTGACGGCAAAATTACATATCAAAAATCAGCCCAAGATGCAGGTAAAGGTTTTAATATTGCCGAATTTACTTGGAATCATACAACTTTACACGCCCGAAATGTCGATAGTTCCTTAACATATTTGCAAAGCGTTTTCCCCCCCGATAAAAATCTCTCACTAGTTGAAGAGTTATATTATCATTTCGGTGGTGAAGTAATGATGCACTTGGAATTTTTGCGGATTGCTGGGGTAGCCGTTCCCGCAGGATTGCAAGTAGTTCGCTTCACCACAGAAGAACGCTTAAATGAAATTATTCACTATCACGAAAAACGCGGAATTTTCATCCCCAATCCTCATGTCCATATATTAGAAGATGGCGGGAGAAAAACTGTTGATATCGCCCAAGTCAAATTTAAAGAAATGGTCGATCCTTACGGTTTAATGAACCCCGGCAAAATGCGCGGTTGGATGGAACGTACTTAAATTATTTTTAGGACAATCCGTAGGGTGCGTTAGTCTAACGTAACGCACCATTTCCCTGTAATAAATTTAACCCAACAACTCACAAATTAACTATGCAATATACCATTTCTCAACTCAATCAAATGAATCAAGAAGCTTTTACCGAAGCTTTAGCAACAATCTTTGAACATTCACCTTGGGTGCCGAAAAATGCTTGGGAAAAACGCCCTTTCGCTGACTTATCCGCCCTACATCAAAGTATGGTAGAAGTCGGACAAACAGCCAGCAAAGAACAACAATTAAACTTAATTTGCGCCCATCCAGACTTAGGAACTAAAGCAAAAATGGCGGAAGCTTCCGTAAAAGAACAAGCTGGCGTAGGTTTGGATAGATTAACACCTGAAGAATATCAAAGATTTCATTCCCTGAATCAATCTTACAAAGATAAATTTGGTTTTCCCTTTATTATTGCCGTTAAAAATCATACAAAAAATAGCATTTTAGCTGCTTTTGAACAAAGGATTAAAAATTCGCCAGAAGCAGAAATGGCACAGGCATTAACCGAAATAGCCCAAATTGCCAAATTTCGTTTAAATGATTTGATTATTGTCCAAGACAGTTAAAAATTAAAAGTTTGAAAATCAACTATTAAACTTCACCTTTTCTCGACTGTTTGGAGAGATTTTTTCTGGCTTGATCTGCTCTAAAGAAAATACCTTATTATTAAACTAATAAACTGAGGAACAAAAATGCTGAGTCAGACAAGCTATAATCAAGCTTGTAAAAACTTCGAGCAAATTTACAATTTCGCACAAATTGAGCAGTCCTAATTGCTTCATCAATAGCTTTGTATTGAGTTGTTTTCCCTTGGGCTTTAAACTCTAAAACTATCATCTGACGTGGAAAACTTCTACGGCAATTAGCTTAACACAATTAAAGCCCCCCTACAAGGGCGGGGCTTGTATCCCATTTTCTTTGGTCAAAATTTTGGACTGACTGAGGATTTGGACTGACTGAGGAAGTGTATTAACTCAAAGCGATCGCATTGTTTACCTAGTCAGTGAAGATAGAATAGAATTTTTACAGGCACCCTATCATTACAGCGATCGTTAATAATTTTTCTGCATTAAGCATAAGCATCTTGATTCGCCTTATTTTCTTTCCTTATTTTAAAATCGCAGTGAGACAGACCAGAATTAATTCAATTTCAAAGCACTTACTGGCACTTCTTCCCATGATTCTACAGTTCGCAGACTCACTACCCAACCTGCCAACTTCTGCTCCTCCGTCAAGTTCTCCTGAAATGATTTATGGCAATCTTTGGCTTGCTCTTCGTCACAAGTAGCAATACAAGAATAGATAATACCTGATGGATCGATCTGTTCGTTTACCCAAATAGTCACGGTTTAGTTCCTGTAACCTTTAAAAAGCATTTTATACCAAATTCAGGTTAACTACTCCCTTGACGTTCTTCCGTCTCTCTTCTTCTTTCTTCGCGCTCTTCGCGTCTAAGTGCTACGCACCGCTACGCGAACGCGGTTCAAAAAAAAAGGAGTAATTCTGGAAAAACCCGAATTACCCCAATTAAATCACTCTTGAATCTAACTAAGCTAAAGAAGCCATTTTGACATCGCTGCTTGCCAAGATTTCTTGCAATTCATCAGCGTCTACAGTTTCTTTTTCAATTAACAAAGCTGATAAGTGATCCAACAAAGAACGGTTACTTACTAACACATCCTTAGCTCGTTTATAAGCTTCATCAACTAAAAGGCGAACTTCTTCATCTACCAACGCTGCTGTTTCTTCGGAGAAATCACGTTCTGACATGATATCTCTGCCTAAGAACATATTACCTTGCTGACGACCGAGCGCAACTTGTCCAACCCGATCGCTCATCCCAAAGCGCATCACCATCTGACGTGCTACCCTTGCAACTTGCTGCAAGTCACTCGAAGCACCAGTAGTCACCTCTTCTTCACCAAAGACGATTTCTTCTGCTACTCGTCCACCCAACAGCATCGCCATCCGGTTTTGCAGATAAGAACGACTCAATAAACCAGAATCTAGTCTATCTTCACTGGGAGTAAACCAAGTAATCCCACCCGCTTGACCGCGAGGAATAATGCTAATCTTTTGTACTGGGTCAAAGTCAGGCATTAAAGCACCAACGACTGCGTGACCAGCTTCGTGATAAGCTACTACCGCTTTGCGTTTGTCGCTCATCATCCGGTCTTTCTTTTCGGGTCCCGCTAACACGCGATCGATCGCATCATTGACTTCATCCATCGAGATTTCCGTCAAATTGCGTCTTGCTGCCAAAATTGCCGCTTCATTCAGCAAGTTAGACAAATCTGCACCAGTAAAACCTGGAGTCCGACGGGCAATTCTTTCCAAGTCTACATCTTGCGCCAAAGTCTTGCCACGAGCATGGACTTTCAGAATTTCCAAACGTCCCGCAAAGTCAGGACGGTCTACCACTACTTGACGGTCAAAACGACCCGGACGCATTAACGCTGCATCCAATACATCAGGACGGTTGGTAGCTGCAATAATAATGATGCCAGTGTTACCCTCAAAACCATCCATTTCGGTTAGTAATTGGTTTAAGGTTTGTTCCCGTTCATCATTACCACCACCTAAACCTGCACCACGCTGACGACCGACCGCATCAATTTCATCAATAAATACGATACAAGGCGCGTTAGCTTTCGCTTGTTCAAACAAGTCGCGGACGCGGGAAGCACCCACACCGACGAACATTTCTACGAACTCAGAACCGGAAATGCTGAAGAAAGGAACGCCAGCTTCACCAGCTACCGCACGGGCTAACAATGTTTTACCAGTTCCCGGAGGGCCAACCAAGAGTACGCCTTTGGGAATTTTCGCACCAACTGCGGTAAAGCGATCGGCATTCTTCAAAAAGTCTACAACTTCATTAAGTTCTAACTTCGCTTGGTCAATACCCGCCACATCCCCAAAAGTTACTTGAGTTTGTGGTTCCATTTGCACTCGCGCCTTCGACTTACCAAAGTTCATCGCCTGCGAACCCGGGCCATTTTGAGCGCGTCTGAGTAAAAAGAACAGTCCCACTAAAAGTAAAATCGGGAAAAATAAACTGCTGAGTGCTCTCAACCAGAAAGCATCATCAGCTGGTGGTAAAACTGAGATGTCAACGTTATTGTTAGTTAAAAAATTGATTAGATCTGGATCGTTGGGGAGGTTGACTATAACTGTTTTGCCTTTCGGATCGTCTGGATCTGTCAGACGGGCAAACGATCGATCGGCACTAATACTGACTTTTGCTACTCGTTTGCTTTCAACTGCCTGGATCAACTGGCTGTAGCGCCAAGTTTCTCTCGTTTGGGGTTGTTTGTCAAAAAAAGCGGTTGCCAATGCAACTACTACTAAGGCTAGCAGTGCATATAGCCCTGCATTTCTCCACTGCTTATTCACTCTTGGTCAATCCTCCAAGCTTTTTTATCGTTCCGGCTTTATTGCGTACTCTTATGTTAATTTATCTTAACCTATCTGAGAAATTCGCAACATATCAGGTATGGAATCTCGCAGTTTTTCATGAGAAATATGAGAAAGGGACTGGCGACTGGGGAATGGGGACTGGGAAAGGCAGAAGGCAAAAGTTAAAGAGTCCCCTTGTCCCAAGAGTCCCCTTGTCCCCTTGTCCCCCCATCTCCCCATCCCCCCACCACTGTATGAATGGGTACGACTTCGACGACGCTGTTACTGTATGCGATCGCTTCCATCCCCAATACTAAATCAGCTGTCCAAGGTTCTTCCTCTACAATCTGATTCTGACTTAAAAGCCAATCAATTAACTGCTTTCGCATTAACCCCGGTAAAATTCCCGCTGTTAATGGCGGAGTCCACCATCTCCCATCTTGCCATCCCCAAAGATTTCCTGTACTCGTTTCTAACCAGTTGCCAGATTCATCTATTAATATCGCTTCCTTAGCTCCATACTTTTTCGCTTGATTCAATGCTAACCAAGCAGTTAAATAATTGCCTGTTTTATGTTCTCCTAGACTACGCCTAAATTCTGCTCCTTGTGCTAACCACGCAACTACACCTTTCTCCTGTCTCTCAACTAAATCTTCCGGCAACTGTCGCCCCACTATCCACTCCCTACCATCGGGAAAAATCGTAATTCTTAATACCGGAAACTCCCTCCCCAAAACTTCTGCACCTTCTCTGATCCTCTCCCATTTTGGTTCTTGCCAGCCAAATGTTTTAATGCTATTGCTTAGGCGGCCCCGGTGTCCTCTCCAGTTCGTTCTCCCATCATCCAACGAATGATGATAAACTCTTAAAGTCGTGAAAACTGTCGCCCCATAAAGTAATCCCGGATCGTCGATTCCTAACTCTATTCTCCCCAACTCAATCAGCTTTCCCGCATACCACATCTTTTAATCAAATTGTTGAAAAAAATCTTAAATTTAGCAAAAAAAAATTTATTTTTCGGCTTTTGGGATTGTTTTTTTAGCCTTTTAAGTTTATAATTTAGATAATGGGAATATCGCCAAAAATATTATTTGTAGCAATATTCCCATTATTTAAATTATACGCCAAAAACCGCCCGGACACAAGCCAATTTAGCTTCTTTTATTTTCGCCAACCTATACAAAAAACTTATAACATTTTGCATTTTTTCATTCCTTCTGCTGTCTGCCTTATCAATTAAACCAAGAGCGAACTAAATTCAAAAACCCTTCCCAGAAGTTTGGTTTAGAGGAGTTTTGGAATTGGTGGTAAGATTGCCAATCGGCGGCAGTTTGGCAGTTAATTGTGGATAAAGTCGGGAAGATGGGAGTGAGATTTGCGATCGCCTTAATTTTCAACTTTTGCTGCATAGCCAAAGCAAAAACATGAATTAGCTCACTAGCTTCAGCACCGACAATATGAGCACCGAGAATTTCACCATTGGCACGAGTAATAACTTTGCAAAAGCCTGTAATTTCACCGCGAATTTGAGCCTTATCAACCATTTTAAAATAGCGGCGTGTCAGCAAAACATCAGCATAGCGGCGTTTAGCTTGAGCTTCAGTTAAACCAACCCTTGCTAATTCTGGATCGGAAAGAATTGCCCAAGGAATGTAGCGATAATCAACTTGGGAAACAGGGAAACGGAGGAGATTTTTTAAAGCTATTTGTGCCTCATAATTAGCAATATGAGGAAAGCGATAGCCACCCAAAACATCACCACAGGCATAAATTCGGTGATTCGTAGTTTGGAGTTTTGAGTTAACTATAATTCCATTACTATTGCACTTGACACCCACAGCATCTAAATTTAAAGCAGTAGTATGAGGCTGGAATTCAGTAGCAATTAAAATTTCATCAGCATCGATCGCTCTATTTCCCGCTTGAATCCACTTTTTATCTTGTAACCATCTAACTTGAGTTACATTATATTCCGTAAAAACTTGAATACCTTCAGCCTCTAATTGCGACTGAATTAAAAGCGCCGCTTCCTCATCTTCCTTAGCTAAAATCCGAGAACTACTAACTACTAAAGAAACCTTTGTCCCCAACCGAGAAAAAGTTTGCGCCAGTTCCACACCTACCGGATCGTTACCAATCACAATCAAGCTTTTTGGTAACTCAACATTTGCCAATTGCCAGATGCTATCAGGAGTCAGATAACCAGCACTTTCTAAACCGTCTATTTCGGGAATAACTGGAGTAGAATTAGTTGCGATTAAGTACTTGCGCGATCGCAAATATTGGTCTTTAACCGCAAAAGCAATATCAGTTGCATGACGACAAAATTCCCCTTCCCCAAAAATCACATCTACACCCAAAGAAGCCAACACAGCAGGAGAATAATTTTCATCCAAACTAGCAACTATTCCTTTCGCCCACTTTAAAGTCTCGCCAAATTCTAAACTTCTATTTAACTGTTCCTTTTCCGACCAACCAAATATAGCAGCATCTTCCAAAGTTCGCGCCACTTTCCCTATATAACAGAGAGACTTATTATATTTAGAACTAGATTCTGACCAAGTAGAACCGAACAATGGAGAAGCTACCAAAGCAACACGAGCATTAGAATTAGTTGCTTTCACAGCAGCATAAATTCCAGCTGGACTACCACCAATTACCACTAAATCATAATCAAGCATAGGGACTTTTGGGACTTTTGGGACAAGGTGATAAGGAGAATTTTTATCTTTTGCCTTCTGCCTTCTACTCAGATCTTGCAGAGTATGGAGGTAGAACCTCCTTTCGTCTCGTTTTCGTCTCGTTACCAGGTTCAACCTGGTAACGAAAAACAGAGGCTCTGCCTCAAAGTGCTCTTATCTCAGTTCTACCTCATAATAGAATTTTTGCTAATCCAGTAATTAAACGTTGATTATCTGTTGGGGAACGTACTGCTACGCGAAAATAGCGATCGCCCAATTCAGGAAAACTCAAACAATCACGAATCAAAATTTGACTTTCTTTGAGTAACTTTTCTTGCAGTAAACAACTAGACATCGCTGATTTTACCAATAAGAAATTAGCTGCACTCTCATAAGGTTTTAAACCGGGAAGATCGGCTAAACCTTGAAATAATTTAATGCCAGATATTTGTAACCAATCCCAAGTTTGCTGTTGAAAAACTCGATCTTTTATTGCCGCTTGGGCCGCTGCCGCTGCTAAAACATTGACAGGCCAAGGGTCACGTTTAGCTTGCCAGCGTTTCAATCGATCTGGGTGGGCGATCGCATACCCCAATCGCAGACCAGGTAAACTATAAAACTTAGTCAAACTTCGCAGAATCACCAAATTCGGAAACTCACACACCAAAGGAATTAAACTTTGCTCTCGATCCGGTGGCAGAAAATCCATAAAAGCTTCATCCACCACCACCAAAGCAAACATTTCCAACAAAGGCAGAATAGTTTCTTTGAAAAACAATTTACCCGTCGGATTGTGCGGATTATTCAACAGCAAACCATTGTTGAGTGACGAGGAAGTTAATTTTTGCCAATCTAGAAACTCTAGACTGAGCACCTCTTTTGCTGCACTCAGCAAAGGCAATTCCACAACACTGGCATTAAACGCCTTAAGAGCCCGCCAGTAATCATTAAAAGCAGGCGTAATCAGGAAAGTCCGATCTAATTGGGACAAATCCCAGCCAACCCAAGTCAGTAACTCTGCTGAACCATTACCCGGAAGAATCCAGTCAGGAGGTACTTGATGCACCTCCGACAAAGATGCCCTTAGCTGATGATAATCCGGGTCAGGATAAGCTTTCAGGTTTGGTAAGTGCGACATAATCGCCGCAATCACTGACTCAGGTGGGCCTAAAGGATTGATACTGGCGGAAAAATCTAAAATAGCATCAGGGGAACAGCCGGAGAGTGCAGCTGCCCAGGCAATATTCCCCCCATGCAGTGGTCGATTGAACAAAGAACCTGTCCCTGTGACGATTATTGAGGCGCGACCTTTTCCTTAAACAGTTTGCCTGGAGAAAAAGCCGGAACTCTGGTTTCTGGAATTTCCATTTTATCGCCAGTTTTCGGATTTCGGCCTTCACGAGCTTTCCGTTGGCGTGGTTCAAAAGAGCCAAAACCCACTAGCGTTACCTTATCACCAGAAGAAACCGCTTCCACGATCGCATCCAAAGCTGCTGTCAAGACAGCATCTGCTTGCTTCTTGGTTACATTAGCTTTTTCAGCTATTACGTCAACTAATTCACCTTTGTTCATGTTCTTGCTTGAACTCCTTAGAAATCAGCATTTGGTGACTTTTCACCCCATCCAATCCCTGTGGTATGGGGCACCTGAATGAATTTAGGTCTAAGTAAAAATTCCTATTCACTCAGCAACGAGAGAGGGGTTCAACAAACAAAACGCTGAAATGCCCATCTACCCAATGTTTCACTGCCTTATTCTAAGGTGTACAAGCTGAATATGGAATGGTGAAACCTTTAAGATATATGGATTTCAGGACTTTTTTAAGCAAAACCTTAGATTTTTGCCCAAATTTTCCCTCTGAAGTCCTAGCCTCAAAAGCCCTGAAATCCCCACTGAGTAAGCATTAGAGACTAATTAGCCGCCAACGGGAGAAGATGAAGACGGCAAAAATTAATTTTTCCAAACTTCCCCGTTTTTTCGTGCGATCGCCTTTACTCTACTTAAGGTTGCGGGTTATTATTCGGCGGAGTAAAACCACGTTGCCGCAGCAATTGTTGTACCTCTGGGCTCGGTCGATAACGATAACCAAACGGTGCATTACCTGAGTCATCAAGAATCTGAGGAGTCAGCATCACAATCACTTCATTACGCTCATTGGTTCTACTTGTTTGTCTAAAAAGCGCCCCGATAATCGGAATATCACCCAAAAGCGGTACTTTTCTGACTGCTGTACGGTCTTCATCCTGAATAATTCCCGACATAATCAAAGTTTGAGCATCGCGGAGACGAAGTAACCCAGAACGCAATTGTCTCTGTTGCAGCAGCGTAATTACTGCACCGCCCGTTAATTGTATCTGAGTCCCAGGTGTACTAACTGTCGGATTCACAAACAGAGTCACAAAGCCGTTATCGTCGATGCGATCGATTCGGACTTGTAAAGTCAAACCAGCATTGCCTTTTTCAAACCTTTGGGTCGGAACAATAAGCCCACCCACATTCTCTCTTTCAGTAACTACGTTGGTAATGATTTCCTGACCTATATTTACTGTAGCTGTCTCACCCTCTTGAATCACCAATGTCGGGTCTGTCAGGATTTTGCCATTGCCACTGACAATCTGCGCCTGCAAAAATCCTAATAACCTCTGAGGGAACTGAAACAGCTGTGGTAACTGTGGGAGACCAGTTTGAGAACTGATTCCTGGTTGTAGGGGATTAATATTTGTACCAAATGGTGGACGGATTAAGTTACCGAAAGGAAATTGGGGGTTTCCTGAGCTTGACGGGAAACCTGTACTGCTACCAAAAGGAGCATTTGGTTGAGCATCACTGAAAGGTGTAAGTTGGCTTGCATTGGGAAGGAACTGATCGTTACCAATAACAGGTGGGCTAAACTGTCCGGTCACGGGGTCTCTAACCTGTTCAATTGTTGGTGGTCTAACTCGACCAAAGTTAAGGGCTGCGGCTCCATTATCAAAGGTAAAGAAGGCTCCGCCAACTCCAAAGGAGAAGCTAGCACCAGCAGTATCGGAGTTATTTAAATTCAGATCGATGATTTTGACGTTAACTGCCACTTGACGACGACGCGCATCCAGTTGGCTCAAGAAAGCTGTCGCAATTTCTACTTTCCGGGGGTCGCCTACTAAAGTAATTGAGTTTAATCGCTCGTTAGTCAACACGGACAAACCGGAAAGAATTAACGGCCCAACACCTCTTTGCGCCCTTAGTACTTTAATATCTGGTTCTCTAATTTCTACTGTCCTAGCAGCTGCACCTTCACCAATAGTATTAATTTGTACCCGTTCAATGGGTAATTGAGTTTCCGCACCTTGGGCAGTTAAAAAGTTAGCGGCAGTTGCAGCCGGAACCTGATTCAGACGCAGACTCCGCACAATAATGTTACTAGCTGCTTCTGGTAAATTATTCCCCACAAAAATCGTATTTCCACTGCGGTTAGCTTGTAACCCTGTAATCCGCAATACATAATTAAAAACTTCTTGTAGCGGTTCGTTTTCAATATCTAAAGAAATTGTCGAATCCAAAGTAGCCGCAGCACCTTGTTGTCCTTGTTGTTGTTGTTGTTGTCCCTGTTGTCCCGGTGCCCCGGCTTGCCCAGTCAAAAATACTACATTGCGATTAGCAGCACGGGCTAACAAAGTCAATACTTCTCTGACGGGAGCATCACGTAATAACAATCGTGGCACTCGTTCCGCTGTTCCCAAATCGATCGCACTAGCAGTAGAATTTACCTCCGAAACCGCAATATCTCCCACCGGGGGCGCAACTGCTCTAGGTAGAAAAGGTGGGGCGGGACTCACAGGTTGTACTGCTCCGGCTGCTGGTGCTGGGCCACCCTCATAAGTAATTGTCGGATTCGGAACTAAGGGTGTTTGATTAGCTGGTGCCTGAGCAGTTGTCGGATTATTGGGGGCGGGTGCTGCGTTTGGCTGAACTGCGGTAGGTGTTCTAGGTGCTGCTGCTGCACTACCACCCCCCATATTCAAATTGAAGGTGATGCCTTCGCTTTGTTTGGCAACTTCTCCTGAAGGCGTTCCATTTGCCCCTACAACTTGTAACCGGATGCTATTAGGAGCTAATTGAGTTACCGTAACAGCAGCAATCCCTGGTGCGGGGTTTTGCTGATTAAATTCTTTACCTTGGGGTAAACGTAGCTGAGTATTGGTAATGTCGGCTACAAAAACATTTTGGCGATTGACGGTAAATATTTGTGGGCGATCGCCTTCCTTCGTATCCAATATTACCTGTATACTGTTACCTACTGGCTGCACTCTTACTCCCGTCACTTGAGTGGGAGCCGCCCATACAGGCTGTGTGGCTAGGAGAACCGCTGTTCCCCCAAATAACAATCCACCGAGTCCTTGATTATACTTCACCTTGCCTCCTCACACTAACAAGTTGACTGACCCAGGCTATATTATATGGCTAGCATTGACTTACGCTGCTTATAGCACTTCAATTGACTATAAGCAATAGAGAGAGCTACTTAGGGGCTAGGAGTTGCTCCCGGACTAGGAGTTCCTCCTTTATCTGATGCTGGTGGTGGTTGTACCGACTTTTGTTCTTCTGGGGTCAGCGGTCGGAGCATATTTAATTTAAAGGAAGTTGTAATACTAGTTGCTGGTTTACCCACAGGAACTATTTGACCCTGCTGCCTGTCCACCACTATTCTTTGGAAAGAACCATCCAACAAAGTCCTAAAGTTGTTGGCTACCAAGAGATTCTTTTGTCGTTCTAAGTCGATCAGAAATACTCTAGTTTGATCGAAAGTCCCTTGCATTTCCATGTTGTATACCTGACGGTATATTTGGTTATTTGCTAGGGTACCAAAAGAACCATCATTAACAATACCAGAAGCACCTGGGTCTGGGTCAAATCTTGTCAATTTCGCCTTAATATCTTCTGGCTTCAGATTGGTATTTCTAGCTTCAATACGCTTGTTCAGATCGAGCAGCAAAGTTTTCAGGCTTTGTTCATTACCAAATAAAGCCGCAACTGTGTTTTTTTGTCGTCTTGCTTCATTGCTTTCGGCAACTGCTTTTTGCATTAACTCAGGAAAATTTTCTCTTTCTTTGAGTTCTGATTCTTTTTTCGCCAAATCTGCTCTAAGTTCATCATTTTTTTGCATTACTGGCATCACAAACTGATAGAACAGATAACCAGCTGCACCTAATCCTAAAACTCCTATTAAGGCACCAATTACAGGTGGGGTCAATTGAATCCCAAACAGACTACTAGAACCACCATTTTCGGTTGTTTGTTGTTCAGGTCCGTCTAAGGTCAAATCAGCATTACTCATTTTTTAATAACTCCTTGTTGTTTGAGGGCTTCCATGCGAGCAGTTAATCCTAAATCACCCAAATTGTATAATTGGGGCAGTAATTGAGAAGCCGTTTTATCACTCAGGCTGGTGAGAACTTTAAATTGTACAACCGGGGGTAATGCTGGCACTTGGAAATTATTACCATTCGATTGTTGAGTCCCCGGATTACGTTCTAATTTAATCGGGTTATCCACCAATCTAGCGGTGACTAAGCGAGTTTCTTTGTTGTTTAAAAATGCCGATCGCTGCAAAGTTAATATCAAGTCATTCACATTATTAAATGACGAAGCTATCCCGGTTATTTCTACTTTGTCTTGCGGCACAACTACTGGAGCATTAGCTGTAGTAGTAGTGGGAGCAGAACTGGTTGTGGTAGTAGGTGGGTTGGGTACATTTTGACAACCATTACTAGAAGAAGATGTACCACTAGCTGGAATTTGAGCAATACAAGTAATTTGAATTCCTGGTGGTACTCTTTCGCTAATATCTTTTATCATTGCTGACCAAGGTCTAATTTGCTCAAACACACTAGCTAACGCCTGAGTTTGTTGTTTATATGAATTAGTTTCTTGGCGAATTTTTTGTAATTCTCCTTGTTCTTTAGCAGCTTTATCCAAATCTGCTTGAACTTGAGCAATTCTTGCTTCTAAGCTACTTTGTTCTGACTGTTGCCACCACCAAAACCCAGCTACCGCTAAGGGCAGAAAAGCTGCAACTGCAATGCCCGCAACTAATGGTACATTACCACTGACATTAAAGTTCTTCTTTTTCTTGTTCTGCTCTGGTTTCACAAACTCAGGCCGATCTTTCAGAAAATTAACATCTAAACTGTACATTTTTAAACCTCCCTAAGTCCTAAGCCCAGAACAACACCTAAACCAGGTCGTTGTACTGAGGCAATTTCATCTCCAACTTCCAAAGATAGTGCCGCTACTGGGTCTACTTGAATAGTAGGTAAACTCAACCGAGATGTGAAAAATTCATCTAGTTGACCAATACCACCACCGGGCCCTGCTAATAGTAATTGTGCCACTTCTAAATTGTTACTTTGATTTAAATAAAAATCGATCGAGCGGCGTAATTCATCAGCTAATTCTCCCAACACCCTCAGCATAGCTGACATTCCCGGATTAATCCCCGTAGAACCAGTGCGAACACTATCTGGTGGTGTCGAAGGAATAGTCATACTTTTCAAGAAATCAGTATTTCTGGTACTCGGTAAATTCATCGCCCGGTTGAGAGCACTTTGAATTTGGAACATTCCGATCGCCACAGTCCGCGAAAATTGCGGCACCCCATCTACAATAATCGCAATTTCTGTACTTTCAAATTCCACATCTACTAATACCACAGCTTCTTGCGGAGAAAACTGCCGTAATTGTTCCCGAATTGTCCGAATTAGTGCAAAACTATTAATCTCTAAAACATCAAGAGTTAAACCAGCTTGTTTAAACGTCTCGATGTAAGTATTTGTCACATCTTCCCGCACTGCTGCTAAGAGCACTTGCACTTTTTCAATCCCATCCTCATCGGTAAAGAAACCGAGTTTCTGATAATCCACATCAGCTTCTTCCCGGGGAAAAGGCAAATACAAACCTGCCTCATGATCTAATACCATGCTGCGGAGTTCTTTATCATCCAATTCCGCTGGAACTGGTATGATTCTAACAATTGCTCCCGCTGCTCCCGGTACAGCACTAGCAACTTTTGTTGCCTTAATTTTTTTTTCCGTTAATGCAGTTTGAATGATTTCCGCCATCGTTGGCGGGTCGGTAATCATTCCTTCTTGGAAAACTCCTTCTGGCACCTCTACCGAATGTAAGGTAGATATTTTGTAGCCATGCCCTTGTTTTCGCAGTTGGGCAATATTTACCCTTTCCGGCCCTAATTCAATGCCAATACCAGGTTTACGCTTGGAAAATAGATTACTTATGAAGTTAACCACTGTTGTAGCCCGTTTTGTGTCAAGTTTAATTTGCAACAGCAAGTAGAAAAATTATTGATTGAGATAAATTTAATATACCTGCTACCCAATTTAGTCTAGGATTACCACGTTTGTCCTGAAAGTGCGATCTTTTATTGACATGATTCGACACCAAACTTGGAAACGTTTAACTGTGTTTGCTTTATTAGGACTATTGCTCAGTTGGATTGTCAGTTGTGGTACTGGCAATGTGAGCAATAATCAAGCTACATCTGGTCGTCAGGAAGTGGAATTCTGGACGATGCAGTTACAGCCGCAGTTTACAGACTACTTTAACCAGCTAATTGCTAGTTTTGAAGCCCAAAATGCAGGTGTCAAGGTGCGTTGGGTAGATGTACCTTGGAATGATATGCAAAGCAAGATCTTAACAGCGGTTTCTGCTAAAACTGCCCCGGATGTAGTAAACTTAAACCCGGATTTTGCTGCCCAATTAGCTGCCCGTAATGCTTGGCTGGAATTAGATGGTAAAATTCCCAAAGCTTTGCGCCAGTCTTATTTACCAAATATTTGGCAAGCTAGCACTTTTAACGGGAAGAGCTTTGGCATTCCTTGGTATTTAGCAACTCAAATAACTATTTATAACAAAGATTTGTGCCAACGGGCGGGTATTACTAAACCTCCCGCTACTTACGCGGACTTAGCACAAGTAGCAAGGCAAGTAAAGGAAAAAACGGGTAAGTACGCTTTTTTTATTACTTTCGTCCCAGAAGATTCGGCGGAGGTGTTGGAGTCTTTGGTGCAGATGGGTGTAAAGTTAGTGGATGCTCAAGGAAAGGCGGCGTTTAATTCTCCTGAAGGTAAGGCAGCTTTTCAGTATTGGGTAGATTTATATAAACAAGGTTTGTTGCCGAAGGAAGTTTTAACCCAAGGTCATAGAAAGGGAATTGAACTTTACCAAGCTGGAGAAACGGCAATTCTAGTAACGGGTGCTCAGTTCCTCAATACTATTAGTAAGAATGCGCCGCAAATTGCTAAAGTTTCGGCTACTGCACCCCAAATTACTGGGAAAACTGGTAAGAAAAGTGTGGCGGTGATGAATTTAGTAATTCCCCGAAATAGCGATCGATCTGATGCCGCTTTGAAGTTTGCTTTGTTTGTCACTAATGACCAAAATCAATTAGCTTTTGCTCAACAAGCTAATGTTTTACCTTCGACTGTCAAGGCGTTAGCTAATCCCTATTTTCAGTCTGTTGCTGCTAATTCTTCGACTCTAGAGCAAGCGCGTGTCGTCAGTGCTAGTCAAATGAAACAGGCGGAGGTTTTAGTTCCAGCTATTAAGAATGTGAATGTCTTGCAACGCTTAATTTACGATAATTTGCAAGCGGCGATGTTGGGCGAAAAGTCGGTGGACAAAGCTCTAAGTGATGCGGCGACGGAATGGAATCAAAGTTAGGTACGTTCTTAGGTACGTTGTTGCGCTTCAGCGCTATCGGTAGTGGCGCTAAAGCGCAACAACGTACTATTTATAGTTGCCAACAGCGGTTTTTTGGTGTATATTTTAATAATGGGAATCTGTGCGCTCTTATATAGTGGTTAGATTTCCATTAAACCATGTCTAAAACGAATATAAGGCAAATTTGCTAAATTGACAAGAACTAGGAAAAAGAAAGGATTTAGCGAGGCGATTTTCAGAGAGATTTTTGGGCTAATTGGAAGAAGTAACCGAGTAGATAGAGAGAACCGCATAAAACAGTTAAACCTGGATTTGAAGTCACAGCAACTTCCAAGGCAGAGGAAAGATTGGGATAAGTTTGAATTAAAGATAATTGGGGACAAAGCTGTTGAGCGAGGGATGCTAAATCTTCAGGGTTAGCGGAAGAATGGTCGGGGACGGGGACGAGATGTAATTGGTCATTTGGTTGGAGTAGAGCTTGAAAGACATCAGCATGATCTTTTGTGGAAAGCATACCGATAATCCAAGTTACGGATTGAGGATTGAGACTATTAATATAGTGACGAAGAGCGATCGCAGCTGCCGGATTATGAGCGCCATCTATTAATATAGGACGATCGTTCCAATTAACCCATTGTAATCTTCCCGGCCATTGAGCCGAACCCATACCAGAAACAATGGCATTTAAAGGAATATTCCAACCTTGCTTTTGGAGGAATTGAAGAGAAGCGATCGCCAAAGCCGAATTAGCAAGTTGAAACTCACCCAACAAACCCAAAGGAAACTCTATTCCTTCATACTCAACCCATCTTTCCTCCTCTTTTCTCCGCGTCCTCTGTGTCTCTGCGGTTTTTAATTCCTGAGCCGCCTTTGGGAAAACCGCAGGACAATTTAACTCTTGAATTTTGTTTTTGACAACCGCCATAGCTTCTGGGGGTAACTGACCGATAACAGCCGGACAAAGAGGTTTTAAAATCCCCGCTTTTTCGATGGCGATCGCAGGCAAAGTTGAACCTAAAACCTGCCAATGTTCGCGACTAATAGAAGTGATGATGGTGACGAGGGGGCGATCGCAAACATTAGTCGCATCCAACCGACCGCCCAACCCCACTTCAATCACCGCGATATCCACCTTTTGTTGAGCGAAATATAACCAAGCGGCGGCGGTAATTACTTCAAACTGAGTGGGAGATTCAGTCTCTAAATCAATTGCAGATTTTACTTGTAAGATTACTGATTCTAACTCCGACAAAGGAATAGGATTGTCATTTATACAAATGCGTTCGTTCCAACTGACCAGATGGGGAGAAATATAACGACCGACGCGATAACCTGCGGCGGTTAGTACCGAAGAAAGATAAGCACAAACCGAACCTTTGCCATTAGTTCCAGCGACGTGGACGATCGGAACTTGACGATGAGGATTGCCTAAATTAGCGAGTAGGTTTTCGATGCGTTCTAAACCCAAATTAACGCCGAAGTGGTGGAAAGGTTGGAGGAGAGAATCGATGGACACGGTAGAGCTTTGTTAGGAGATAAGATTAATGTTACAACATTTGCCAATTTTTTATGAACTACATTCTTTCTAATCATGCTCAAATCGAAATAAAACGCAGAAATATACCACTTGCCTTTGTTGAATCTGTCTTAAATAATCCCCAGCAAATAATTTCTGAAAGGGAAGGTAGAAAAGCTTATCAATCACAAATTGACTTTGGCAATGGTAAAATATTTTTACTGCGCGTTATTGTCATAGATGATGTTGAGCCAGCAGTGGTAATCACAGTTTACAGAACTAGTAATATCAATAAATATTGGCAAACACCATGAAAATTACCTACGATCCAGAAGTTGATGTGTTAAGAATTGTCTTTAACAACCTACCCATAGAAGAAAGTGATGAAGAAAAACCAGGGTTCGTGATTGACTACGATCGAGATGGGAATATTGTCGGGTTAGAAATTTTAGATGCTTCTCAACGAATGGATAATCCTAGTTCTGTTGAATATACGATCGCCACATAATTACCGTCAATCAACTTAACATAAGTTTCTGTAGATGAGTTATTAGCTTAAATGGGCAGAGCGATCGCATTTTCTTGGGGAAGATTAGCGATCGCTCTGCATAATTCAGTATTTACTAGTTATGAGCCAAATAAAAAATTGACTGCACTTTTTTTCGGATTATTACCAAGGGATTGTTCTGCCCGCTCTTTTGAGAATTATTTCCATCTCTGCTGCATCATCTGGAGCCGGAGAGCCTTTGGTATAAGAAAACCGTGCTTCTCTGTACTGCGGTTCTCCTACAGGTACTTGAAATGGAAAGGAGCGATCGCCACGAGTAATCGTACCAACCCGCGTTTCCTGCGTCAAAATTCCTGACACAATCAGAATTTGACGGGGATTTACTTCAATGGGTTTTGTCTCTGATACTTCTCTTACAGTAGAATCAGTTTTACCATATTTAGATTCCAGTGTGTTTTTTAAGGATGCGGTAGCTTCTATTCCAAGGCTAATTGCTTTAATGGGTACAGAAACACTAGTCGTAACACCTATACTGTTCTCGGTAGTGTTAGTAGATTCATACCGCACTTCATTAGAGTATGTTGTTTTAAAAGAAAACTCTTTTTTCAGTGGTTGTTCATTCCCTAGATTATCGAAAATTTCATCTTTCCGGCTAATTCTGACATATTCTGTTCTCTCATCCTTAATGAAAGGAATAGGGATACCAGTAGCAACTGGGAATGTCACATCAATCTTACGATCGTCTTCATCTGTAGCTAACCATCGATAAGCCGGAAAATTCCAAGTAAAACCGGATATTTCAACCTTAATCCAATCTACATACCAGCCAGCACCGCTTCCAGCGTTATTGTGCCAAAGGCGGACTTTTTCTATATTCCCTAACTCTTTATCAGTCCTTACTTGGTAAGTATCTTGATCCCCACGTTCAAAATCATCGTAACCACTCTTGTCTAACAAGTACCCACTACTGTCAGTCTCTCCAAGATCGCCGAATAGTTGGATACGCACGTCAGCGTCAGTTCCTGCTCCCCCAACATCGCCAGTCTTAATGGTTACATTGTAAATTGGCATAGTTATGTCCTTGAACGATCTAAAAATGAAAGTTGTGTAAAAAACTTAGTACATAGGGCTTGTTGATCCGCCACCTTGTACCATGAGAAAAATCTCCAAATTTGTTCTTTACACTAATAAGACGTTGCCAGAGGGCAATTTCTGAATTTTTTGAGTTAGAGGCGTTTTTTTGCCTAAAAAATGCACCCGAAAAATCAGCATTAAGGACGAGAGCGCTTTCGTAACTTAGCTCTCAGACGTTTGATCCGGTGTTTCACTTCGTCACGAACTGGATAAAGCAACTGTTGAGTTAAGGCATTTCGATAAAGTTCGATCGCCCCCAAAGCATCACCCAACCCTTCTAAAGCTCTTCCTTGCCAGTAATCAGCCATAACTGGGTGAAATAACCGGAATTTTTCACTTCCCTGACAAGCTTCTTCCCACCATTGACGACTGGATCGATCGTTCCCCAACGCCTGGTAACTTTCCCCCAGCCACACCGCAGCAGACACAGATTGCCGATATCCTCCTGTTTCGGGTAACAACTGCCATCCTTTCTCTAACGCCGTCACAGCTTTCTGATGTTTCCCCGCCAAAGCTAACACTCGCCCATGACAAAACCAAGCATCAGCTAACTGGGGTTGAAGTTGTGTTCCTCGCAGCGAAAGACTACATCCCCGTTTAATCTCCTGAAAACTTTCTACTAAAAGCCGTCCCGCCGTCGCCCAAACACTCCAGCGTTCCGGGAAACGCTCTAGCATTTCTTCGACTAGGGAAGCCAGGAATAAGTTATCCTCCTCTGCCATTTGGAGATCCTCCCCAGCCCCTCTTGCCAAGGGGGGAGTCAGAGAGAGAGGCAAAATCTCACATAATGCTCGATAGATTTCCCAATCATCTGGATACAAGCGATAGACTTTGAGCATCACTTCAGCTGCCGCCTGATATTCGCCTGTGTCGAACAAACACCGCCCATAGTGATACCAACCGTTAGGGTTATAGGGATATTTTTCAGTAAACTCTGCCAACACCTTGATGCCTTGCGCCCAATCTCCCCGGAAAATGTGATAATATGCTAAAGATTTGTGAACATCAGCCGCATTCGGAGCTTGTTGTAGAGCCGCGCTCATCATCTTTTTAGTTAGTTTTCCCTGTTCACCAGATACCAATTTGATCTGGCAACGTTGATCCAAGTGCCGTTGCAGTACTCGAAGATCGTCGGCAGCTAAAAGGATTAATTTGTCTAGCTGCTGCTGTGCTTGGGGAATATTGCCTACTGCCATTAGCGCATCATAGCTGTGAATCAAAGCCACGATATCATTTGGGTTGAGTGACAAAATCTCGTCAAAGGCTCGTAAAGCTGCCAGAGGATTTTCTCTCCCAATCTGTAATTGTCCCAAAGCCAGCCAGTGGGCGGCGTTGTTTGGTTCTAGGTTAGCGGCAGTTTCAAAGGCGAGGATTGCTTTTTTGGTGTCACCTTGACAAGTTGCAATTAATCCGGTAATATGCTGCTCTATTACTTGATTGCTTCCCGATCCCCTGGCACTCTGATAAACCTCGATCGCCTCAGCTTTCCTTCCCATTAGCTGCAAGAGTTTCCCCAATTTCAACCAGACATCGATTAATTGGGGTTGCCGCTCAACGATCTGGCGATATTCCGTTACCGCTTGCTCCCAGTAACCCTTTGCCGAGAGCAGATTGGCTAATTCCAAGCGTTTTTTCCAACCAGAGGCATATTGTTGTACATACTGGCTTAATGTTTTCAGTTTTTGGTCTTGTCGGCTGGGCTTTTCGTCTAAGACTAAGTGAACATTCAATTCCACCCCAGAGGACTGGGTGACTGATACCAGGCATGAGGCACTGTTTCTAGACATATTGCTGTTACTTGATAATAATTAGGGCAAGAGTCAAAGTACTTTTTTTTACTGAAGGTTGAAGGAATCATTGCTTCAGGCGCAATAGTTCCGCAGAGGAATTTTTCGACTCCAGATTTTTCCCTTTTGCCTGATGCTGTAGAGGAATCTAACTGGGAATCATCCAACCCTAATAAGTAACTTCTTAAACGCTGTTGCAGAATTTCTCGCGCCTGGGAAATGCGTTGGCAAAGGTTGTTATAGGAGATTCCTAGCTCTTGAGTAATGTCTTGATAGGATTTTTCCAAAATGAAGTGTAAAGTAAACGGTTCGCGCAGTCTGGAGGGTAAATCCTCAATAGCACAGTGGATCATAGTTTTCAGTTCATCCTGCATTGCTGCACTTTCAGGTGTATTGAACTGGAAAACCAATTCCACTTCCTCTGTTTCAGCGATTGCATCCAAACTTTTTACCTTAAAGTTGCCCCTTTTGTTTTCTCTATGTATATCCATGCAAAGGTTATAGGTTAGTTGGATCAACCAAGCTTTAAAATTGTCGATCGTAACAGTACCATTTCGTACCTTCTCCCAAGCTTTTAACATGGCTCGACTTAGGGCTTCTTCAGCATGGATTGGATTGCCCCCCATCCACTTCAGACAGCAATGGTAAAGATGATCTTGATACTTTTCCCATTGCTGCCAAAATACTTTCTCTTGATCTTCAGCGGAATTTTCCAAAGAAGATACTATTCTTGAAGTTATTAATTGAGAATTGGACATAACTCTTATACCGAATTGAGTCTGGATCAATGTCAATCCCTAAAATCAAAAGCTGTTACTCCGTTCTCGTCTAACAATATTTATGCTGGTAGTGAATTCTGGAACACTAGGAAAGAATGTGGTCAAAACTCCTTTGGTGATATAGAAAAAATTTCCACATCACCAACTCAGGAGCGTCAATCTCAATTAACAAATAATTGACCGCACCCACTGAGGTCTGGAATAAATATCAGTAGATAATCTTGTTACTAGAAAGGAGTAGATACCTGGTGGACTAACAATCAGACTGTACATCTGGATGATATCCAGTATCAATTTAACATCTACTAAAGATAGATTTAATTAGTTTTAGAAAATTTTACAAATTTTTTAATTGAGATCTAGCAATATAAAAAAATAGAAAATAACCGGACTTGCTAGGTAAGCTTTTCAGCAATATTTCGTTCACGAATCAAACAGAATTGTCACAGCAAGGGAAAATAGTTTTGTACAAGCCTGTTTTCCTTCGGCCTTCTTGGACTAAGATAAGGAGTTTTACTCGGAAAATCTCATCTGAGCAAACAAACCGCCCCCGAAAACAGGAGACGGTTTATAATTTTACGTTGATATTCAGCCTATCTTAGGCTTGCTTGCTCAAAAAGGCTTGAACTTGAGCAATGGCATACTTACCGATATTGTAAACAGCCCAACCGCCTGCAACCAAGAGTGGTAGCGATACCACAATTACACGCCAATCCATAGTTTGTTTCCCCTCTTTAAAGTTTTATGAAGCAGCTTTCATCTTTAATTTATATTTTGCGATCAAGTGAGCAAAATTTCTAGAGTCTCGACGAAATTATTTCAAGGTAAAAGCGGAGGAGGGAAACCTAAATCTGTGCCTTTACCAGCGTGAACCAAAGCCAACTTGTGATAACGTTCGGCGTGGACGATTAATTCTTCGGCTTGTTCTTTTGAAACTTCGCGGACTCGTTTACCGGGGACACCTACGACTAAAGACAAAGGCGGAACATCTTTAGTTACAATAGAACCTGCACCAATTAAACTGCCTGCGCCGACTCTGACTCCATCTAAAATGACTGCGCCAATGCCAATTAAACAACCCCGTTCGATATAAGCGGAATGAACTACCGCCCTATGTCCAACGGTGACGTGATCTTCTAAAATTGTAGGTTGTCCGGGGTCGCCGTGTAAAACTGCCCCATCTTGAATATTAGTAAACTCACCAAGGGAAATTTTTTCCACATCGGCGCGAACTACAGCGTTGTACCAAATACTTACTCCCGATGCTACTTTTACCCAACCCATAACAGTGGCATTGGGGGCGATAAAAGCGGCCTTTGACAAATCGGGAGTAGGCCAATAGGATGACAAATTAGGGAATAAGGGGTTGATATTTTCCACAATCTGCGATCGTTCCTGATAAAATGCCTGCATAGCTCATGTCAGCTATAATAGAGCCATTGGTACCCATTCCACCGCAAAAAATGTTATTACTCACTTCATGATCAGCCCCGGTTTGCAATATCCCATATTTGGCCCCGAAATTCAGTGTCCCCACTGTCGTCAGATTATTCCGGCATTGACACTGACGGATACCTATTTGTGTCCGCGTCATGGGGCTTTTGAGGCAAATCCCACGAATGGGGAACTCATTCATCTGCAATCTGGTCGTCAATGGCGGCGGTGGAATAATGAGTGGTATCGTCAGCATACCCATCCCGATGGGATTAGGTTTGAAATTCACGAAGCTCTCGATCGCTTATATACTCAAGGTTATCGGGCAACGAGAGTGATTATTGCCCGTCGCTATCAAGAATTGATTAGTGGTTATTTGGAGAGAAGTACACCTTGGCGCGGACAGTCGGACTCTTCCCGCCCCAGACTTTACGGCTTACCCGTTGATTTTAGCCCAGACCCAGAAGAGGAACCCTGCTGGGAAGTAATTAATTTTGACTTGGAAAAGGAACCCGGTGTCCCGGTACGCTATCCTTATTACCGTTTGTTTGAATAGTGGTCATTGGTCATTTGTCATTAGTAAAAAATCGCTATTGACATAATTTAGAAATTATGCACCATGCTTCGATTCGTACTGCTAATATACACCGAGCGATCGCATTTTACGAACAGCTAGGTTTTACCGTCTGCGAACGTTTCACCACAGGTTACACCCTCGCTTGCTGGATGGAAGGTTTAGGTGGGCGCATCGAGTTAATTCAAATTCCCGAACCTCACCCTGCGCCAGATGCTTTTGGTGATGAACATTACGTGGGTTACTATCATTTATCTTTTGATTTAACCCATTCCACCCCCGACTTGCCCAGTTGGTTATCATCTTTAAAAGCACGTTTTGCAGAAGTTTCCCGCCAACAACCGGAACAACTCCCACCCCTAAAAGTGCTTTTAGAACCCACTCAGCAAGCGATCGGAAATCAAGTTTATGAAGTAACATTTATTGCTGATACTGATGGATTACCCTTAGAATTTATTAGAGTTCTGAGTCCTTCCTACCCGTCAACTGAACAATAAGAAACATTAAAACAATCAGGAATTTTCTAGTTAAGAGGCGAAAAGCTATTTCTGGAAATTAAGAAATCAGGATAAAGTTGGTAAAATACTCATCTGTTACTCAGTCTCCTGAGAAACTTGCTTTTAGTAAATCAACAAATAGCCTATTTTTTATTTCAACCAACAACAAAATGTATTTTTCGCCAAATAAACTATGTTTCTTTCATCATTGTGGCGTAAATATCGCCTTGGATTCATTTTTAGTTTCTGTCTGGGAACAACATTATTGTTTGCCAGCGTCGCAACTTCTACCCCACCTACCATTAGTCCCGACTTGCCAACTCAAAAATTTAAACCTAACGTAGAATTAGCACTTAATACTCCCCTACCTGCGCCTAATTTAACCGAAAATGTTCGCAAAACTGCACTAGAAAATGGTTTAACAGTTTTGACAAAAGAAGTAGCAATGGCACCTGTGGTTACAGTTCAAGTTTGGTATAAAGTAGGTTCGCGCAATGAAGAACCGGGAGTTAACGGTATTGCCCACCAATTAGAACATCTGTTATTTAAAGGGACAACCGATCGTCCCATTCAATTTGATTATTTGTTCAGTAGTTTAGGAAGTGAATCTAATGCTTTTACAGGTTACGATCAAACGGCTTATTATGGCACTGTAGAACGGGATAAACTAACAGCATTGCTAACTTTAGAAGCAGATAGAATGCAAAATGCCCGGTTAGATGCCCAAGATTTAGAACGGGAAAAAAGAGTAGTAATTTCGGAATTGCAAGGTTACGAAAATAGCCCAGAATATCGCCTGTATCGTTCTGTTGCTAAAGCGGCTTTTCCTAATAATATGTATGGTTTACCTGTAGGTGGAACTAAAGCGGATGTGGAAAAGTTTACGCCAGAACAAGTGCGATATTATTACGAGACTTTTTACAGTCCTGATAATGCCACTTTGTTAATTGTGGGAGACTTTCAAACGGAGCCCACTTTGCAAACAGTTAAAGAGTTATTTGGAAACATTCCCCGCCGGGGAGAAGCAGAAAGGAAAAAGCTGTTAGAAAAGCAACTAACTCCGGTTAATACTTTCTCTCCAACTACCAAGAGTAAAGCACCAATTTTATTAAAAGAACCGGGAAGTGTGCCTTTATTACAAATAATGTATCCTTTGCCAAAAGCAGGCGATCCTGACGAAGCTGCTTTGCAAGTGATGGATTATGTATTAACAGGAGGGCGCAGTTCTAGATTGTATGAAGCTTTAGTAGAATCAGGAATTGCTAACAGTGTGGAAGGGGAAGTTTCTAGTTTGGCGGGAATTGGTTGGTATGGACTTGCTGCTAGTGCTGCACCTAATCAAAGAATACAAAAAGTTGAAGGTGTGATTCGCCAAGTAATTACAACTTTGCAAAATGGAGGAGTGACGGCGGAGGAATTAAAAAGAGCAAAGGCACAATTTTTAGCAGGGGCAATTTTAGGAAATCGAGATATTAATTCTCAAGCTTCTCAATTGGGAGAAGCAATAACTACAACGGATGATTATCGTTATACTGATACTTTGATGGCAGCAATTTCGCAAGTTACTGCGGCAGATGTACAAAGAGTAGCGAAAAAGTATCTGACTCCAGCTAAAAGTGTTGTAGGATATTTTCAACCTACACAATTGCGGGAAGAAACGAAACCTCAAAGTACGAGGAATAGTCAAACTTCGGAAAGTTTTAATGCTGGTGGACGAGTAGATCCAGAGTTAGTTGCTAAGTATCTCCCAGCAATTTCTAGTACAGAAACACCAACTAAAAAAGTATTACCTGAGTCTTTTACTTTAGAGAATGGAATGCAAGTGTTGCTGTTACCTGAGAAAAGTACTCCCGCAGTAACTTTGAGTGGTTACATTCGTGGTGGTACAGAATTTGATCCGAAGAATAAGTCAGGTTTAGCGGGGTTAACGGCTGCGAATTTGATGAATGGAACTAAGACTAAGAATGTTTTAGCGATCGTCAAATCTTTGGAAAATATCGGTGCTAGTTTAGGTTTTGAGGAAGCAGCGGAAGGTGTCGGTATTGATGGCAGTAGTTTATCGGATGATTTGCCAACATTAATTAAAACTTTAGCTGATGTGTTGCAAAATGCGACCTTTCCAGCGGAGCAATTGGAAATTACCAGAGAAATGGCGATTTCTGATGTGGAACAAAGTAAAGATGACCCAGAATTTATAGCGTATAAAACTCTGCAACAAAAGGTTTATCCGCCAAGTCATCCATTTTATGATTTTCCCACAGTTAAGAGTTTGCGGAGTATTACTCGTGCGGATATTGTGCAGTTTTACAAACAGCATTATCGTCCTGATACGATGATTTTGACATTAATGGGAGATTTTGATTCGGCAACAGTGCGATCGCTAATTCAACAACAATTTGCTAACTGGAAAGCAACTGGTACTCCACCAGAAGTAACTTTTCCTGATGTGCCAATGCCGGAAAAAACTGTGCAATTAAATCCAGTAGTTCCGGGTAAAACTCAATCAATTACCTTCATGGGTTATCCGACAATTAAGCGTAACGATCCGCGTTATTATTCAGCACTAGTGTTTAATCACATCTTGGGTGGTTCAAGTTCTGCTAGTAAATTGCTCGAAGAAATTCGCGATCGCTTAGGTTTAACTTACGGCATTTATAGCAGCTTCAACGCAGGTAAACAAGCAGGTTTGTTTTTAATTAATATGCAGACTGCGCCAGAAGATGCGAAAAAAGCAATTTCTAGCACCTTGACTTTGCTGCAACAAGTTCATACTCAAGGCGTAACTAATGCAGAAGTAGAAAATGCCAAAAATTCTCTTTCGAGAAGTTACACTGTTGAATTGGCAGATCCAGATAATTTAGCTGGTGCCATTTTAATGAACCGAGTTTACGGTTTGGATATCTCAGAACTGCACAATTTCCCGCAACGAATTCAAGCCGTAACTACGGAAGAAGTGAACAAAGTTGCTAAAGAATTACTGCAACCTGATAATTTAATTATTGTCACCGCAGGGCCATCTTTATCCGCTTCCCGATAGTTCAAAACTATTATGTAGAGACGTTTCTATTATGTAGAGACGTTTCATGAAACGTCTCTACTACATACTAATTTTCATGAAACGTCTCTACTAATTTATAATTAAATACAAGTTTTTCATTTTTACCATGCTAAAAAAAATCATTCAGCAAACTTGGATAGTAATTTCCTTAACCCTCTGCTTAGTTGGAATATTTTCATTACCAGTAATTGCTGCACCTGCCACTTCCACTAATGTAGAAGTAGTAAAAGTAGATTTGGGTAATACTGCCAACGAATTGAAGTTTTTTCCTAACGAACTTAAACTAGTAGCAGGAAAACGCTACAAAATAGTTTTAAATAATCCTAGTTCGCAAAAACATTACTTCACCGCGAAAGACTTTGCTAATAATAGTTGGACGCAAAAAGTGGAAGCGGGGAAAGTAGAAATTAAAGGCGCAATTAACGAATTAGAACTTAAACCAGGTGCAACAGCAGAATGGGTATTAATGTATCATTCCCAATTCCACCCATCAGAGTATTAGCAAAATCATCGCCAAACATCAAATCGTGGGACGGAAGAGAAGTTAAAATTTACGGTAGGCATTGTATTTTTTACTCCACAGATGCTAAGATTCGGAAAGTAAATTATTTGTAGAATGCCAGGTTTTCAGCTGATGCTGGTTGAGCGGAAAATGCTGGTGTAGGTAGAGTGTTTACTATAAATAGATGTCCTGATTAGTTGTTTTAAATAAAGCTGTGGTTTCGCTAAATAACCACAGGAAATTGGGCTAAAGAAGGGATAATTTTTCTGCCTTCATTTAGCGGAAAATTATTTAATCTCTAGATGACGATATTTCTAATTTAGTTGGTTTCAATTGACTATAACTACAGTATTTCCACTAGTTATATTGATGTGGAGAGAAAAAGAGGTATTTTAGGACTTATATCATGTCCGCTTGATTAACCATCATGTAGAGACGTTATATATAACATCTCTACATTAGACCTCTCCAACAAAGAATCTCTTTCGGCAGGCAGGATGCCTACCCCACAAGAGTTTTTGGAGATATCTATTAGTTGGGGTGCGTTTAACCTGCGGTTAGTGCAACAAAGTTGCAATATCAGTTAACGTAGATTAAGACAAGATAATAAACTGTCAAACAGAAGTTAGGTAGTGGGTAGTGGGTAGTGGGAAAGTAAGATGTATGTTTGTGCTGATATCTTTATAAATCTTAGCTTTCAGGCTATATACTGTTACTAACTGCCAAATATTGACTACCGTCTACCTAACGCTCTCAATTACCACCCTTAGCTACCTGTTAATCTATGAACATTCTTGGCAATATACTCCCCCAACCACCAGCAGCCCCAAGCAATAAAAAACGTAGAGGAATTGAAATTAAGTCCCAGCGTGAGATTGATATTATGCGACAAGCCGCGAAAATTGTGGCAACGGTGCTCAAGGAGATTTCCCAGATGGTAGAACCTGGGATGACGACGGCTGACATCGATGCTTACGCGGAAAAGCGGATTCGGGAAATGGGCGCAGTTCCCAGTTTTAAAGGTTACATGGGATTTCCGGCTTCAATATGCTCTAGTGTTAATAATGAAGTGGTGCATGGTATTCCCAATGCCAAAAAAGTAATTCGCGCTGGTGATGTATTAAAAGTTGATACAGGTGCTTACTTTCAAGGTTTTCATGGTGATTCTTGCATCACTATTGGTGTTGGTGAAGTAACGCCAGAAGCGGCTAAGTTAATTCGGGTAGCGGAAGAAGCTTTATACAAAGGTATTGAACAAGTTAAAGCTGGTAATTATTTAATGGATCTGGCTGGCGCAATTCAAGATCATGTGGAAGCGAATGGTTTTGCTATTGTAGAAGATTTTACCGGACATGGTGTAGGGCGAAATCTACATGAGGAACCTTCGGTATTTAATTTCCGCACACGGGAAATGCCGAATGTGAAATTGCGGGCGGGAATGACTTTAGCGATCGAACCAATAGTAAATGCTGGTTCTAAGTTTACCCGGACTTTGCGCGATAAGTGGACTGCGGTGACTGTGGATAATGCGCTTTCGGCTCAATTCGAGCATACAGTTTTGGTGACAGAAGAGGGTTATGAAATTTTGACCGATCGCTCACAAGTTTAATTTCAGTGACAAGCAAAATATACTCGGAGGGAAGAAGAAATTCTCCCCTCTTTTTTGTTGGGGAATAGGGAACGGAATTCAGATTTTGCATCATTTCCAACACCCGCCTGCGAATCAATTCGCAGGCTAATAGCTAAACTCCACGCTCAGTGGACTAAAAACATAAGAATTGCGAATATGTTAGTCCGTTTTTAACTTGTGACAATTGCTTAATTGTCCACTCTCACTGACGGAAAAGTACGATTTTACTTTGTTACAAAGCAGTTTAAACAGGACGATGGGTAAAGTGTCAACTCAAATTTTAAACTTGGCTCAACTCTCATCTAAAGTGTGATGCAACTAAGTTAATTAGGCGATAAACTGGTTATGGATACTGGCTTAGATGAGGGTTCAATTACTTCAGAAAATGATCGTCAGCAAATTTTTCTTCCACCAGTGACAGATGCGATTATTCAACGGGCTGAAGAAGGTTTAGCGGCGGCGCGAGATCGGGAAGCTAAGGAAAGTGTACGGGAATCTTTGGCAAATGCAGAAGCAATGGCGCAAGGTAATTTCCATAAACCAGTAAATGGCGAATTGCGGCGATTATTCATCAGAACTATTATCCATTCTTTGTTTCGGGTAAAAGTGGAATACCCGGAAAGAATTCCCCAAGTTCCGGCAATTTTAGCACCCAATCATCTCAGCCATTTCGATCCTTTTCTGATTCTTTCAGAAATTCCGGCAAATCCTTTTTACTATATTTTAGGTGATGCTCGGACTCTTTATAATAAGTGGTGGAAACGAGGATTTTTGAGTTGGAATGGTGGTGTTATTCCGTTAGATCGTTTGTGGAAAGAAGAACTAGCAGTTATTGAAGGTGCTCGGAAAAATAGAGAAGATTTAGTAGATTTGGCTCAGGCGATCGCCCAAGATGTTCCTAATGGTAAATCTTTGCAAACACTCAGAAGATTAGACAAAATTATTCAAGGTATATTATCTCGTGGAAATGGGATGTTGATTTTTCCTGAAGGTAAATTGGGAACGGCGGAAGGTGAGTTATTACCGTTGAAGAAAGGAGTAGCAATTTATGCTTTGCGTGCGGGAGTGCCGATCGTTCCTGTAGCAATTATTGGCAGTAAAGATTTATATTTTAGAAAGCCAATAACTCTGAGATTTGGTGAACCTTTGATTTTTCCCCAATCTCAGCGACCAAAATCATCAGAAGTGCAAGCAGTTTTAGATGCTTTGCAAGCAGCTTTAATCGATTTATTACCTTCAAATTATCAGGAACAAAAGGGCATAAAATTATGGCGTAACTTCATTAATCACGCATTATTATGTTAAAAAAAAGTTTGTTGTAAGTGCTTTAGCACTATCTTGGAACACGCTCAGTGTTCACAACGAACTTTATAAAACGAACCTGAAAAATGTTTGAACCATGAATAAAGTTGATTTAGCATTTACTCCGGCTTTAGAACAGGCAAAACTAATTAAAGATGGCGAAGTTTCACCTTTGGAATTAGTTGAGGTTTATTTGGAACGTATCCAAAATTTAAACCCTCAATTAGGTAGTTATTTTACTGTGACAGCAGAAGCAGCTTTAGCAGATGCCAAGGCGAAAACTGAGCAGTTAGCAGTAAGTAAGGAAAATTTGCCGCCTTTTTTTGGGGTGACTATTTCAATTAAAGATTTGACTTCTGTAGCGGGTGTACCTTGTACTTATGGTACGCCAGTTTTAATGAATCAAATTGCTAGTTACGATGATGGGATTGTCAGCAAAATTAAAGCAGCTGGTTTTACTATTTTGGGTAAAACTGCTACTTCGGAATTGGGTTCTTTACCCTATACTGAACCGCTAGGTTTTCCGCCAGCGAGAAATCCTTGGAATTTAGAATATACGGCTGGGGGATCGAGTGGTGGTGCAGCGGCTTCGGTAGCAGCGGGATTAAGTGCGATCGCGCAAGGTTCCGATGGTGGTGGTTCAATTCGGGGCCCTGCAAATTGTTGCGGTGTGGTGGGAATTAAACCTTCTAGAGGTCGGGTTTCTTATGCGCCAGTGGGCGATCGATTAAGTGGAATTTCTGCCAATGGTCCGATCGCCCATACTGTAGCTGATGCCGCAGCATTACTCGATGTCATGTCTGGTTATATTACCGGAGATCCCTATTGGTTAGCCGATCCAAATCCCTCTTTTCTCGCTGCAACAAAGCAAAATCCTGGTTCTTTAAACATCGCTTTTTCTAACACCCTGCTACCAGTAGGTGAAGCCGATCCAATTTGTCAAAAACCTGTAAGAGAAACAGCAGAACTTTTGGCAGAAATGGGTCATAAAGTTACCGAAGTTTGCCCAGATTTTAATGGTTTAGTCGAACCATTTAGATTAGTTTGGCAATCAGGTGTAGTAGCAGCCGGACTGCCTTCAGTCGCCTTAGATAAAGTTAATAAATGGTTGGCAGAAAATAGTTGTGGCGCTGGCGAATATTTACAAGCTGTAGCGCAAATGCAAATAGTTGCACGGCGCATAGTTGCCTTATTTGACAATTTTGATGTTTTAGTATTACCTGTGTTTATGCACCCCACAATTCGGGTTGGTGAATGGGCAGATTTATCCCCAGAAGAAACTTTAGCAAAAGTTATTAATTGGGTAGCACCTTGTCCACCTTTTAATGCTAGTGGACAGCCATCGATTGCGATTCCAATGGGTTTTAATTCTGCTACAGGTCTACCTCTAGGAGTACAATTAGTAGGTCGTCCAGCAGCAGAAGCAACTTTGATTTCTCTAGCAACACAAATTGAAGCAGCTAAACCCTGGATGCAACATCATCCAACTTTAGCAACTTAAAAAGTTGTGAGTCTATGCGGCGAGATTCGATCTTTTACCAATTGTTCCAACAATCGCCAGAACTGTTGTTTGAGCTACTGGATAATCCTCCAGCCAATGCTCAAAATTACCGCTTTGATTCCGTTGCTGTGAAAGAACCCAAGTTTGAAATCGACGGGGTATTTCTCCCACCAGAATCGGAAACACCGGGAGTTGTCTATTTCTGTGAAGTTCAGTTTCAAAAGGACGAACAACTTTATGAACGATTGTTTGGGGAATTGTTTTTATATTTTTACCGTAACCGCGATCGCTTTGATGATTGGCAAGCTGTAGTGATTTATCCATCCAGAACCACAGAACAAAGCCAAACCCGTCCATATCAAGATTTACTGAATGGGAGTCGCGTTCATCGAGTGTACCTGAATGAACTGGGCGAAATGGCTCAATTGCCGTTGGGGGTTGCGTTAATGGTTTTGACAACGCTTCCAGAAACCCAAGCACCAATAGAAGCGCGAAATTTGCTCTTCCGTTCACGACAGGAATCACCCCCTCAAACGAGCCGTGCCATCATGGAGATGGTAACGACGATTATGGTTTATAAGTTCACAAATCTGAGTCGGCGAGAGGTGGAAGCAATGCTAGGAATCACGCTTGGGCAAACACGGGTGTACCAGGAGGCAAAAGCGGAGGGACGAGAAGAGGGAGAGCGATCGCTCATTCTACGCCTTCTACCCCGAAGAGTGGGAGAAGTGCCTGAGTCAATCAGAGTACAAATTAATACCCTATCTCTTACACAATTGGAATCTTTGGCAGAAGCATTGCTGGATTTCTCTAATCTGTCTGATTTAGAGACATGGTTGGCAGAGGAGCTCCCGAAGCAGGGGAAAATAATTTGAGTCCAACTAAAGGTACAGTCAAATAGGCTGACAAAGCAAATGGAATTAAGCATTTCTACAAATCAAACACTTGAATACTTGGAATGCGTTTTACGCTTTGAAAGTAGCTTCATGTCTGATGATATTTCATCTGAAGATTATGAGTATTTTTTTGAAGTTGCTAGGGAGCAGGGTTTAGATATTTCGGAAGCTTATGCTAGATTTGCAAAATTACAAACTCAAGTCCGAACTAACCAAACGAATACAGGGGGCTTTTTGTGTGCGATCGTAATTCAGACAACTCTTCTAGTTTATTTCCTCTCTGCCTTTGAAGTTCCTAACGCACACGCCACATTCTAATAGTGCTATCATCATCATCACTCAACATAGCTGGTTTTTCCGAACTGGTAAAATAAAACGAATTGTTATCTTTATTGTTGATGATTCGCAGCAATTTACCAGTATTTAATTGCCAAAATCTCACGGTGTTATCATCGCTACTACTAACTAAAGTTTGGTTATCGGGACTAATAGCTAGAGATAAAACTGACCCACTATGACCAGTCAAATGGTATAGTGGTGATGTTTGTGGTTTGCCATCTTTTCCTAATTTCCAAATTTTAATTGTTTGGTCAGAACCGCTACTAGCTAATGTTTTTCCATCTGCACTAATTGCCAGTGCATCTACCCAATTAGAATGACTTTTAAGAGTAGCAAGTAATTTACCAGTTTTAAGTTGCCAAATTTTAATTGTTTGGTCAGAACTAGCACTAGCGAAGGTTTGACCATCAGGATTCATCACTAAGGAAGCTACCCAATTGTGATGTGCTTTGATGCTGCGAAGCATTTTGCCATTGCTGGTTTGCCAAATTTTAATTGTGCTATCAAAACTACCACTAATTATATTTTCTCCATCTGGACTCATAGTAACTGCCATTACTGAACCAGAATGTCCGGTAAGACTTTGCAGTAATTTCCCATCATTTAAGTTCCAAACTTTCAGGCTATTATCATTACTACCACTGACTAAAGTTTGCCCATTTGAACTAATTTTTAAACTCAAAACTGCGCCTAAATGACCTGTCAGAGTTCGCAGTAAACTTCCGTGTTCTAAACACCAAATTTGAATAGTACCATCGTTACTACTGCTAGCTAAAAGTTTACCACCAGGACTAATAGCAAGCGATCGCACAGGTTCTAAATGACCTTGAAGAGTCCGCAGCAATTTCCCATTTACTAAATGCCAAACTCTAATGTCCTTAGAGTCACCAGTAATTAAAGTTTGTCCGTCGGGGGTAATAGTAAGTGTACGGACGTAATCAGCTTGACTGACGCGAGTGTTAACTAGTGGAGGGCGGGGTGGGGTAAACATTAATTTAAACTTATCTCCTTTTCTATAAATTTAAGGAATTTTAATTTCAGCTTCGCTTTTTGCACCCAAACTAAAGAACTTATGAATTTACCAACGTTGTTATTCCAAGTTGTTCACATTCATAGAGTAGGGGCGAAGCATTCCGGCAAATATCTTTGGGTTCAACCAACAAATTATTACCGGAATGCTTCGCCCTATTTGCCCGTGCGGAGTATACATTATCCGATCTTGAACCATTGTTTACTAATGATTTCAGCAGTGTTACGGAAATTTGCACCAGTTTCAGGGAAAGTAACAAATAATTTTGATTACTCTGTGATTATTTACTTACGCTGAAGTAACTTTAGTTCTTTGCGTATTTTTACAGGATAACTTGCCAAAATCAACCCTAATCCTACTGATTCTATCATAAGTAACCCATCTGCACTAGTAATTGCTGTGTCTTCCGGCTAATAAAATGGGGCAGTTAAGTTATTTCATGGTGAAAGTTTCTGCCCCATAGAGATTTTTTGTTCAGTTTATTATTGATGCCTAGAGAAGCTTATGTACCAGAACAGCGATCGAACCACTCCTGATAAGTTTTTTGATTTTCGGAACTTAAGAGCACCATTTCTACTCGCACTAATTGACAATCATGATGTTTTTGTTTAGCAATAGCATCTAATAAAAGACTGGCAGTTTTCGGAGAAACAAACTCGCCTTTGACAGTGTTGTTAGTGCTAGTTTGGTTCAAAGCAATTTCATTGCTTGTAGTAGCAACATTTTCTTGTAAACCTAAATCAACTTCGGCGATAATTTTGGGTTCGGGACTAACTTGTTCTACAATCAGTTTTTCATATTGAACTGGCACTTCTACCATGCGAGTTTCAATTTCTTTCCGCACAATTACTTCGCCTACTTTACGTTTTTGATGATTGATAACTAATCTTTCTTCTATTAGACGAATCACTTCTTCTTCGACAACATCTGTGCTGGATGAATCGGAAATTTCCGGATCGTTGACATAGCTATCAGGCAAACTTGTTTCCGTAACTTGTTCCTCTGTTGTTGGAAGTTCAGGGGATGCCAGAATTGGCTGAATCTCTGATTTATCAATACTTGTCAAAATGGCTTTATTCGGGTAATCAACTTGCTGAATCTGATTACTTGTTAGAGAAAAAGTGTACGACTGTGGCAAATCTGTTCCCAATATCAGCAAGTTAATTTGGCGAGTGTTACTCAAGTAAATATCCTTAATTATGCCTATTGGCAAACCTTTTTTATCCAAGACTCGGAAGTTGTGTAGCTTGTTTTTCAACTTAGCTAACAAAGCTTTAACTCGGAGATTGTGTGTCACGCTTTCCGGTTTTTTTGCCCCAGTTTGATTATCCATTGTTTCCCTCATTGTTAATTTGATGAAAGTCTATTTAAAAGTATAGGCAGAGCTTGATATTGCCCCGCCTGACTAGTTTTTAAGCGCTCATTTCAGTTAAGATTTTGGCAACTCGTGATTCCCAGTTGCTCAAATGCGATCGGTGTGTTCGATGATCGGATTACCCTCAGTATCGATATCTAATCTTTCCCGACGAATTGTTTCTTGGCGATCTACGGTATCGCGATCGACTACTTTCTTAATTGTCACTTCTTCACGCACAAAAGCTTCTTTATGAATGTCGGGAGTTTCTTCATAAATTTCCATGCGTACTACTTCTCCTTCGCGGAAGTCAGCGTCGCCCGGAGTAACTGTTCTCCCTGCATCCATCGGGGTAGTGCGTTCAATGATCACTCGTTCTTTTTCTACGGGAACTGAAACTCTAGCAGTTTCAGTTTCAACGTGCTTACCAATTGCTACTTCTCCTGCTTTGCGGCGAGTTTTGTTAGCAATTAATCGTTCTTCGTAGAGTCTAAATGTTTGGTGATCGCGCTCGTTCATTCCGAAGAATGTCGGTTCTTGTTCGTAAGTATAATTGTTGCGATCGAAGTTACGATAACCTGTAGTACCCATCGCTTCTGGAGTAGAAACTGCATAATCTGCATCTACAGGAGTATTGTAAGAATTGCGATATACATTTCGGACTCTTTCTTCGTAATCGTAATCTGCTACAGTGCGCTCGTTAAATTCTGGTAAATCCTCAGCTTGTTTTCTGGTGATATTGGTGGCATAGACGCGATCGGCATTATAATCGATGCGGGAAAGACCAACAGGTAATAAAACTTTCTTCCCAAAAATCCAAAATCCTAAATCAACTACCAAATAGCGAAAATGTCCTTCTTCATCAACTAAGACATCGCTGACAGAGCCAATTTTTTCATCAGCTTCAGTATAAACTCCAAAACCTTTAACGTCGTCACCTTCAAAGGTTTGGACATAATTAGGATCGAAGTCTTTCAGTTTCATTAATGCCATATTCTTATTCTCCATTAACCGATTTTATTTGATATCTCTTAACTTAATAAATTCACTTATTTATTTGCCTCTTCCTAGAGATGGAACTGATTGCTTATGGCTAAATTATTGATAATTGGCAATAATTTGCTAAATATTTAATTGGAATAATCTTTAATAGAACAGCTTACGCTTCCACCTTTTCAAAAGGCAAATGTAGCGCAAGCTGTGTTGGCTCTAGCAAAGCCGTATGCCGTAAAGTTCTACCAAGAAAACTTTATTCAGGGCGACGAATTGTTTCTTCTTTCAAACTACCCTGATTGTTGATATCCAACTCTTCACGACGCAGGGTTTCTTCTGCACTTACATTTTCCCGATCGACTTCTTTTCTAATAGTAACTTCTTCCCGCACGAAGGCTTCTTTACGAATTTCTGGCACTTCTTCGTAAATTTCCATGCGTGCCATTTCGCCTTCTCTAAAGTTAGTTTCGTTCACACTAGTTGCAGTTCCAGCATCTACAGGAGTAGTGCGTTCAATGACTACTCGTTCTTTTTCCACTGGTACAGAAACTCTGGCGGTTTCAGTTTCCACGCGCTTGCCAACTGCTACTTCCCCTGCTTTGTGGCGCATTTTGTTAGCAACTAAGCGTTCTTCGTACAATCTCAATTTTTGATGATCGGTTTCGTTGATCCCATACAAACTTGGCTGTTGTTCATAGTCGTAGGTATTGCGTTCATTAGCCGCAACTGTTGGTTGTGGAATAACAGCTGGTTGCAGAGTAGGTTCAGGATTATAAACTCCTCTTACTTGATCTTCGTAATCGTAATCGACTCTCTCAAGATCATCAAATTCAGGCAATTGTTCTACTTGTTCTTTGGTTAATCCAACTGCATAAATGCGTTCTGCGTTAGCATCAATGCGAGAGCGACCAACAGGTAGTAATACTTTTTTTCCAAATACCCAAAATCCTGTTTCTACAACAAAGTACCGGAAACGACCAGTTTCATAGTCAACTAAAACATCTTTAATTGTACCAATCTTTTCGTCACTGCGATCGGCATAAACATCCAACCCCTTGACATCTTCACCATCAAATAGTTCGTCACGGTAATTAGGGTAATAATTTTCAATCTTAGCTAACGCCATAATTTACTTCCTCGACTCTATCTACAAGATAATGTTATAAAAAAAATCCTTTAGATACCTCCTTCCAGCGAATTATTTCTTTTGTTTGCCAGTATGTCATCCGGGGGAAACAGTTACTTAGAATCTATTTAATCAGTAAATAAATCTTTATTTTACTTTGGCGCGTCAAATGCTACAATCAAAAATTTAAACAAATGATTAGGAAGTCGATCGAATTAATTTGGGTAAATAAATGCTGACGAAAAAGTGTTGAATTTAGGAAAAGAATCAGTAAATATTAGCATACAAAAATTTTTCCGAAAGTAAATGAATGGAAATGTCTAGTGAATTGTGGTTAAAAGTATTACAGCAGGAACGAGCGATCGCAGTAATTCGCGCTCAAAATTGGGAGCAAGGTTGTCTTATGGCGAAAGCTGTAGCAGCAGGAGGAATGAAACTGATTGAGATTACTTGGAATAGCGATCGCCCAGAAAAAACTATTAGTTATTTGCGCTCCGAGTTACCAGATTGTCAAATAGGCAGTGGCACTTTGTTAAATTTAGAACAGCTGGAAAAGGCGATCGCCTCTGGTGCAGAATTTCTTTTTACTCCCCACATTGATTTAACCTTAATCCAAACAGCAATTAAAGCGAATATTCCCATAGTTCCTGGCGCACTTTCGCCAACGGAAATTGTTACCGCTTGGCAAGCGGGGGCTAGTTGTGTAAAAGTATTTCCCATTCAAGCTGTAGGCGGAGTAAACTATATTCGTAGTTTACAAGGGCCATTAGGAAATATTCCTTTAATTCCTACTGGGGGAGTAACCTTAAAAAATGCCTTGGAGTTTTTGCAAGCAGGTGCGATCGCTGTCGGATTGGCAGGAGATTTATTTCCCCAAAATTTAATTAGCAAAGGAGATTGGCAAGCTATTAGCAGAAATGCTCAAACCTTAATGCAACAAATTAATGATTGACCCAATTAATTAATTTGATTAACATGAAATAAAATCCTCGACCCTGAGAGGTAAAAATAATGAATAAAACTCTTTCTTCCGTCTGGGTACGCTATTCTGGAGCATTATTAATCAGCACAGTAATTAGTTTCACCGGACTACCCGCGTGGTCAAACACCTCAGAGGCGAGAACAGCACAAGCCGATCGAATTGCTAATAAAATCTTAGAATTGCAAGAAACCGAACAACGCTGGATTCAAATTGACCTTTCCAACCAAAGATTAGTCGCTTGGGAAGGAACAAAACCAGTTTACGCCGTAATTGTTTCCACCGGAAAAACAGCAACCCCGACCGTTTTAGGAAGCTTCGCCATTCAAACTAAGCACCGCGTCGCCAGAATGACAGGCCCCGGTTATGACGTGCCTGATGTACCTCACACCATGTACTTTCACCGAGGTTACGCCATTCACGGTGCATACTGGCATAACCGTTTCGGCACTCCAGTCAGTCACGGTTGCATTAACGTAGCACCAGATCACGCCGCATGGTTATTTAATTGGGCGAGTGTCGGAACACCAGTGGTTGTGCATGAGTAGGTGATTAGGGACTGGGGATTAGGTACTGGGGAAAAAGAGAAATTTATTAACTTAAAACTTAAACTCAGATCTTGCTCCACTTTTGGAGGTAGATCTGAGTTTACCTCGTTCCCCGGTTCAACCAGGGAACGAGAAACGAGAAACAGAGGCGGAGCCTCTTGGTACTCTTATCTCAGTTAAAACTCTACCAGGATTTATTGATTTATATAATCTTCAGGATTAATCAAGAAATCTGGTAAATCTGTAAGCCCTAGTCAAACTTTCCCAGTCCCCAGTCCCCAGTCCCCAGTCTCAAAAACCTGGAATTTACTTACCAAAAATGTAGTTATACCTCAGAACTAGAAAACCTAAATTTAGAGGTTTACTTCTGTGAAATGAGGTAGCAAATTATGAACAGCAGAATTACTACCTTAAGTCGTTGCAGCGGCTTTTTGGTAAGTACAACATTAACTTTGGCGGCGTTATTTTCTTGGTCAATACCAGCTACAGTAGCGCAAAGTATGCGAAACCAAGAAAGCATTATTGCACAAAGAATTGCCAGATTGCAACAGTCAGAAAAACGCTGGATTGAAGTTGATCTTTCTGAACAAAAACTGATTGCTTGGGAAGGCTCAAATAAAATTTATACTTTAACCGTTTCCACTGGTAAGTCGGCAACTCCTACAATTACGGGGACTTTTACAGTCCAATCCAAGCACGTATCTGGTAGAATGCGAGGGCCAGATTACAACGTTCCTTATGTTCCTTATATTATGTATTTTTCTGGTGGATACGCAATTCATGGAGCGTATTGGCATAACCGTTTTGGTACGCCCGTTAGTCATGGTTGTGTAAATTTGCGAGTTTCAGAAGCAGAAAAAGTTTTCCAATGGGCTGCTGTGGGAACGCCTGTAATAGTACGTCGTTAACGGAAAGTTAGGAAAGATTTTTTTAGATTTGTAATTAAGATTTAAATCTGGCTCGTAAAAATTTACAAACTTAACAGTACAAAAGCCAAAGGAAGTTAAAAACAATACTCCTTTGGCTTGGCAATTTTTTAAGTTTTCTTTCTTAATTTTTTATTTGCTTTTCTAACTTTATAGAGTAATCTAGATGCCAAGGAGGATGTGAATTTATGGAAACAATCATTCGCTCAGCTTGGTTACGTCGTTCAGGTGCTTTTTGGGTAAGTTTAGCGTTAGTTATCACTAGTTTATTTGCTTGGTCTGTACCAACTTCGGCTGCATCAAAGTCAAGCCGGGTTAGATCGGGTCGTTGGATTGAAGTTGACTTATCCAGCCAGCGTTTATATGCTTGGCAAAATGGCAGAAGGGTTTACTCGATCCGCATTTCTAGTGGTAAGCGTGGTACTCCTACTCGTGTCGGTACTTATGCAATTCAAAGAAAGTATCGGGCAAAAACAATGCGAGGACGGGGATACGTTGCGCCTAATGTTCCTTATACCATGTTCTATTCTGGAGGTTATGCGATTCACGGGGCTTATTGGCATAATCGCTTTGGTACTCCAGTTAGTCATGGTTGTATTAATTTACCAGTCGGTCAAGCCCGTCAATTATATAGTTGGGCGGGGCCAGGAACAAGAGTGGTAATTCGCCGTTAGAAAAGTACGTTGTTGCGCTGAGAGCGCCTTTGGCGCTCTCAGCGCAAC